>JAITST010000165.1 GCA_031287585.1 Planctomycetaceae bacterium
GCTATGTCATACAAATTACCGTTGGTTACTCACAACAAAAAAGATTTCGATGGTATCACCGGTTTAGAGATTATTTCAAAATACTAATAATTTCAACTTCACCAAAAAACCTGTGTCCCGCCGCGTCCTTTGCGGTTAAAATATAGGTGAAACGGTTTGCCGATGCTAGTTCACCCGCCGCCAACTAGTGTCACAACTTCAACAACATCCCCGTCCTCAAAAAATGTTTCCGCAAACTTCCGAAACGAAACCACTACCCGATTCCGCTCAACAGCCACAAACTTTCCCGCAAGCCCAAGCCGCTCTAACAAATCCAAAACACCTGCCCCCGTGTCAATTTCGAGCGGCTCACCATTAACCTGTATTGTCATAACGTTGTTAGTTTCCTTTCGCCTGTTCGTTACGTATTTACCGAACACGTTTGAAAATTGGTCATGTGCGGAATTTATGGGTGAATGTCGTGAAATACCGAAATTTTAGCGGTATTGACTATCACATCAATAATTCTGATACACGACCTGAAAATTGCGTTCGGTTTACTACTTCCTGCAACCGTTCAAACCCGTTTATCGAAGACTCGCTTTGCTTTACCTTCGCTCCTTGGAATTGTACCTTGTTGTACTAACGTTAATTTCACACGTATTCCTATCATTCCTTCTATCCGGTGGCGTATATCGCGTTGCAGGGTTTCCAGCGAGCGAACAGTATCGCTGAATTGCTCTTGCATCAGTTCTACCTCTACCTCTACCTCATCCAGCCCGTTCACTCTCGTTAGCGTGATTCGATAATGCGGCAGGACTCCTTCCATCGCCAGCAGTGCAGTTTCGATTTGACTTGGGAAAACATTTACACCGCGTATGATAAACATATCGTCGCTGCGGTGGCTTATGCGTTCGATACGGCGAATCGTTCTCCCGCACGGACATTTCTCTGTGAAAATTTTCGTTATGTCGCGTGTACGGTATCGTACTAGCGGCATCGCTCGTTTGCTCAACGTCGTAAAAACCAGTTCACCATATTCTCCGTCCGGTACCGGTTCTAACGTATCGGAGTCAATAATTTCAGGGTAGAAATGGTCTTCAAAAACGTGCAGCCCATTCTGACAATGACACTCCGCCGCAACACCCGGCCCGATGATTTCCGTTAGACCGTAAATGTCGTACGCGCGAATCCCGCTATTCGCTTCGATTGACTTCCGCATTTCTTCCGTCCAAGGTTCGGCACCGAAAATACCAACACGAATCGGCAACCGCCGCAAGTCAACACCAAGTTCCTGTGCTTTGTCGATAATGTGCAGAAAGTAACTAGGCGTACACGACGCGGCGGTGACACCGAAGTCTTGCATAATCATCACTTGCCGTTCCGTGTTACCGCCGGAAATCGGTACGACCGCAACACCAAGCCGTTCCGCGAAATGTAGTCCGAGACCGCCAGTGAACAATCCGTAACCGTATGCGTTTTGAAGTATGTCACCTTCGTGAACACCGTAAGAAGTCAACGCCCGCACAACAACTTCGCCCCAAATGTCAAGGTCTTCCTTCGTGTAAGCGACAACAATCGGCTTGCCGGTCGTACCGCTCGACGCGTGAAAACGTACAATTTCGTTAATCGGCACAGCACACATCCCGTAAGGATACGTCTCGCGTAAATCGGTCTTCACGATAAACGGCAACTTGTGCAAGTCGTCGAGACTATGAATATCGTTTGGTGTAACGCCTTTCTCTTTCATTCGTTGACGATACCAGGGAACATTTTCGTAAGTATGACGCAGAACAACGCTGAACCTGCTCCACTGAACATTTTGGAGCATTCCTTTCGGCATAAAATCAGGGTCGCTGGCAGGATGATAACGATTCATAGTTTGTACCTTAAAATAGGGTGATGAGGTTAGTGTGAACTGAAATTATTCGGCATTTCCCAACACCGAGACAATACCAAAAACAATAATATCGCAATTATAGCGCAAGATTTAGTTGTAGTCAAGCGGTAGGGGGGCGGTTTTTATCACACCATAAACTACACCGCCATCTACCTCAACACAGCATAATTTCGCGTCAACAAAATTTAACTGTCCGCTACATTACCGCCCATTAACGTAATTAACTGAATTTTATCCATAATTCTTTCCGCGTGCGGTTGACATTTTTAATACTACCGTTACAATTATACTAAATCAATTTTGTGCCGATATGTTTCGGCGCGTTTTAACTATTTTAATTACTCACCACGAGGCAATACATTATGGCTAAGTATGTTTACAGTTTCGGTAAAGATGGTACCGATGGCGACGCAACAATGAAAAATCTTCTCGGCGGAAAAGGTGCGAACCTTGCCGAAATGGCTAAAATCGGACTTCCCGTGCCGTCCGGTTTTACAATTACAACAGAAGTTTGTACGTATTTTTATGATCACGGCAACACTTATCCGCCGGAACTTCGCGACGAAGTTGAAGCGGCGATGAAACAAATCGAAAAAACAATGGGCAAGTTGTTCGGCGATACCAAAGACTTGCCGTTGCTCGTCTCCTGCCGTTCGGGTGCGAGAGAATCAATGCCCGGTATGATGGATACTGTTCTCAACATCGGTCTCAATGACAAGACCATCGAAGTTCTCGCCCAAAAGTCCGGCGACGAACGTTTTGCGTGGGATTGTTATCGCCGTTTCGTTCAGATGTACGGCGACGTTGTTCTCGAAATGAAACCGAAAACCAAAAACGACATTGACCCGTTTGAGGAAATTCTCGAAGCGAAGAAAAAGAAGGCAGGTGTCAAACTTGATTCCGAACTCAAAGCGGAACATCTCAAAGACCTTGTAAAAGAATTTAAGGCGGCAGTCAAAAAGCAGACCGGTAAAGATTTCCCCGATGACCCGATGGATCAGGTTTGGGGCGGTATCGGTGCAGTGTTCGGTTCATGGATGAACGACCGTGCTATCGTCTATCGCCGTACTTACGGTATCCCGCATGAGTGGGGGACGGCAGTCAATGTTCAAGCGATGGTGTTTGGTAATATGGGCGACGATTGTGCGACTGGTGTTGCGTTGACACGTAATGGTGCGACGGGCGAACCTGGTATCACGGGCGACTATCTTATCAACGCGCAAGGTGAAGACGTTGTTGCTGGCATCAGGTCGCCGAATAAGATTGAAGAATCACTCAAAAAGGATATGCCGAAAGTTTGGACGCAGTTCTCCGATGTTGCGATGAAACTTGAAAATCATTATCGCGACGTTCAGGACATTGAGTTTACAATCGAACGTCAAAGTCTCTGGATGCTTCAAACACGTAACGCGAAACGTACAGGTTTTGCGGCAGTTCGTGCTGCGGTCGATATGGTCAACGAAGGTCTTATCAAACCGGAAGAGGCAATCGCGCGTATTCCGGCAAACGACATCACGCAACTGTTGCAACCGGTTTTCAGCGGAGCCGGTTTGAAAGGTAAAACAGCACTTGTCAAAGGTATTAACGCCGGACCGGGTGCGGCGACCGGACAAATTTGTTTCCAACCTGACGACGCGGAAGCGATTTGGCAGAAGAACAACGACGCGAAAATCATTCTCGTTCGCCGTGAAACGACACCGGAAGATTTGCGAGGTATGAAAGTCGCGCAAGGTATTTTGACCGCGTTCGGCGGCGCAGCGTCTCACGCCGCTCTTGTTAGCCGCCAAATGGGTAAAGCGTGCGTTTGCGGTTGCGACGGTATCGTCATTGATTACAAAGCCGAGACGATGCAAATTGGCGGTAAGAAGTTTAAGAAGGGTGACTGGATTTCGGTTGACGGTTTTACCGGTAACGTTTATGACGGTCAGGTTCCAACTTCGCCGTCGGAAGTGTTACAAGTTCTGTTTGAGAAATCGCTCAAAGCGAAAGACGCTCCGTTGTATCAACGTTTCCAGCAACTTATGAGTTGGTCTGACCGTTTCCGCAAACTTGGTATTCGTACCAATGCTGACAACCCGAAAGAAGCGGAACGCGCGATAGCGTTTGGTGCGGAAGGTATCGGCTTGACACGTACCGAACACATGTTCTTTGACCGTATCGACGACTTCCGTAAGATGATTTTGTCGGAGACTCTCGAAACACGCGAAGCCGCTTTGAAGCCGCTGCTCAAGTATCAACGTGAAGACTTTGAGGGTATTTTCCGTGCGATGAAGGGGCGACCGGTTACGGTTCGTTTGCTTGACCCGCCGCTTCACGAATTTGTTCCGCACGAGAAAGCGGAACAAGAGAAGTTAGCGAAAGAGATGGGTATTAAGAAGGAAGCAATTGCGGCACGTGTCGAGGAACTCGCGGAGTCGAATCCGATGCTCGGACATCGTGGTTGCCGTCTTGGTATCGTGTATCCTGAAATTACACGTATGCAAGCGAGAGCGATTTGTGAAGCGGCGGTAAACGTGATGAAGGAAGGAATTGACGTTCATCCGGAAATTATGATCCCGCTTGTTGGTAACATAACAGAATTCCGTAATCAGGAAAAGATTATCCGCGAAGTTGCCGCACAGGTATTCAAGGAAAAGGGAGTCACTGTTGATTATCTCGTCGGCACGATGATTGAAATTCCGCGTGCGGCTGTAACAGCGGACGAACTCGCGAAGGGGGCGGAGTTTTTCAGTTTTGGTACGAACGACTTGACGCAAACCGGTCTCGGTATCAGCCGCGACGATTACGGCGCGTTCATCAATCAGTATCAGGAACTAGACATCTTCCCAGCAGACCCGTTCCAGACACTAGATCAGGACGGTGTTGGTCGTCTGATAAAGATAGCAGTTGCGGGCGGACGTGAAACAAGACCGGAAATCAAACTGGGTATCTGCGGTGAACACGGCGGCGACCCGGCATCGGTCAAGTTCTGTCACAAGGTAGGTTTGAACTACGTAAGTTGTTCGCCGTTGCGTTTGCCAGTGGCAAGACTAGCAGCCGCACAAGCCGCGATTCAGGAGAAGAAGGACAAAGCCGCTGCGAAAGCAAAGGGCGAAGACGGAAAAGACGGCTGTTGCTGTCATACTCACTCGCACAGCCATCACGGTTGCTGCAAGTGAAAGGTAAAGAGGTGATTTAATCCATCGGCAGGGCGAACATTTTGGTTCGCCCCGCTTTTTTTGTGAGTAATAACAGTCCGCCTGTTATATCATACTCGCCGTTTCACGATTAAATCCGGTACCGCATATCCATAAACCCTGATTCATACAATTAACAATTCGATTACCGTCAAAAATAAATTTTCAAAAAGCACACACTTTTGTATTGACGCAAAAGGTAGTTTCGGCTACAATGTACAATTCACAGTTGCGAGCGGTTTCGCAACAAACACATAAAACCCTTTTATGAAAGGAACGTTGAAATGAAAGAGACTAACGTTAATGTTTACACAATTAACCAAATGTTAAAATGGGGGGGGGGGCGCAGTTTGTGGAAGATGCAATAATCGCTCTTCTCGCTCGGCTTTTACCCTGGTTGAACTTCTTGTTGTTATCGCCATTATTGGCGTTCTGATCGCTTTACTCTTGCCCGCTGTGCAAGCCGCCCGTGAGGCGGCGCGTAGGATGCAGTGTTCTAACCATCTCAAACAGTATGGAGTTTCACTTCATAATTTCGTCGCGGCGAAGGATGGTTTTCTGCCGTGGATTGTGCTTCATGAATCACGACCGAGTTTCTTTGCTACACTTATGCCCTTCTATGAACAGACTGCATTATACGACCAGTTTATGGCGAATGGTCAGGAACGGGCATTGCAAGACTTAACATCATGGGATACGGCGACCAATTCATTTACTGGTACAAGTGCTAATGAACGTTACCGGAAATGGTGGGAAGGTCTTGACGCAGCCAAGCAGAACGAATACTCGTCGATTCCGACTTGGAAATGTCCGTCACGCCGCAGCGGAGTTCAAAAGTCAACTGATTTTGATACCGCAACAGCGGATAACTATATGCCAACAGGTCCCGTATCTGATTATGCCTGCGTAGTTTATCTGGACGATCCCGGCACGGCTTGGGTTGCACACGTTACTTGTACTAATGATGGGCAAGTTAAGCAGCAACGCGGTCCGTTACGTGTTGGACGGCAACCGAAAGGCATCGGGGTTACCAATGTGGACGCGGTTACGCCGCGCGACCGTATCGGTTATTGGTCTGACGGATCGAGCAATCAAATAGTTGTTGGCGAGAAACATGTTCCGCAAGGAACCGCAAACATCTGTAGAACACCTTGGTACAAACAAGGTGAATGTACGGCACTCACACTCAATGCCAGAGCGGTTGCGGGCGGGTCGCGGCGGGTTTATCAAACTCATCGTTTGGCTACCGGTCCGAACGACTTTGTCCCGCCTGATATGAATTCGACAGATAATCAGGCCGACTATTCGCCATATATGGGTTACGGCTTTGGTTCGTATCACTCTGGTGTTTGTCAGTTTCTTATGGGCGATGGCGCGGTGAAATCAATATCCACCACGACCCCAATGGATAAAATCCTCGTTCCATTGGCAGATGTCTCTGACGGCGTTTCTGTTTCACTTCCGTAAATAACTAATTACTAACTTACTCACACTTATTTGAAAGGAATTTTTTATGCGTACTGTTTTGTTTCTTTGTTTGTTTTGCGTTGCGGCTTGTGTCGGCTGCGGCAGTAAAGGTTTTCGTGTTGATGGAAAGGTCACACTTTCCGACGGTAAACCGGTGGCACGCGGGCAAATAACGTTTACTTCAGACACCTTTTCCGCTGGCGGAGAAACTATCGCCGACGGAACGTACACCATTCACAACATTCCGGCTGGTACTTACAGGGTGACAGTCAAGGCAAGCGGTGAATCGCAATCAGACCCGAAGGTTGATGTTGCGGATGTGAAGCCAGCGAAACCGGTAGTTGACAAGAAGTACAATGACCCGGCAACAAGCGGCTTGACCTGCGAAGTCAAAGGTTCAACATCGTATGACATTACCGTTGAACCGCCAAAATAAGTAATTCAAACTGTATTTTGAATTATTAAGAATCGTGTTTTAGTTTTAGTTGCCCGCTTTTCGGCGGGCATTTCCCTCAACAAATAGATCAAAGGAGGATTCCAATGTATCTTTGTACATTACTCAGTCATTTGTCCGGGCAGCAATGCCGTCGGCACAACCGCACGACTAATCGTGCTTTTACACTCGTAGAACTTTTGGTGGTGATAGCCATCATTGGTGTTTTGATTGCGTTGCTTTTACCGGCTGTTCAGGCAGCGCGTGAAGCAGCGCGGAGAATGCAATGCTCAAACCAATTGAAACAATTTTCGTTGGCTTTGCATAACTATCACGATATTTATCAGGCATTTCCATCCGCTAATTCGTTAGTATCAATTATGAATGGAACAACAGAGCAGCGTTGGGGCGGTTATTCACCCCTTTTCACGCTGATGCCGTTTTACGAACAAGGTACTACATATAGCGAAGGAACAACCAACGTCAGTTTCGCCGGTATAGACCCAACTGGCGGTGATTTTTGGGGAAAAACGATTCCTATACTTGGCTGCCCGTCTGATACACATTTTTATGATACGGACGGACGAGCCACCTACGTTTACAGTGTCGGAGATTGGGCGGACAGAAACGAAGACGACGCAGATAAAGCCCCGCCGAACAAAAGAGGAATTTTTGCGCGCAGCCCGAAGACTGACCCGAAAAATGGTAAGTGGAACACTTTTGCGAATATGTCCGACGGAACGAGCAACACGGTTGTCTTTTCAGAACGGGCAACATCTAACGGGAAACAAAACCACATTCGCGGAGCGTTCCGTTTGGGAAAAAGCGGCGACCCGAACGGTGTGCCGAATGCCAACAATGGAGGCGAAAATGTTTTCCCGAATAAATGTTATAACGGCAAAAACGGTGTCAAATATGGCGGAACGCTTGGTTCCACAATAGGCGGCGGACAAGATAACATTTACGTTGATCAACATTTCGGAACACGTTGGGCAGACGGTCGCGCGCCGGCAACATTTTCAACATTGTTGCCTCCGAACAGTCCGAGTTGCTGGGGTAGCGGCGGTGTTGACTACATCGCACGGTCGATGAACGCGGCAAGTGCCTATCACAATGGCGGAGTAAACGTTGGTACGGGCGACGGTTCCGTCCGGTTCATTTCGGACTCGATTAACTGGTCAACCGGTACGATGAGCGACTCGGTACATTGTGTTTCGAGCGGACAGTCACCGTTCGGCGTTTGGGGAGCGTTAGGTTCCATCAACGGCGGCGAAAGTGCTTCGCCATAAAACCAGTTTTTCGTTAGTTCGCTAAAAGAGCCGGAAACGGGCGGATGACGTTTCCGGCTCTTGTTTTGTTTCACACTCGTCACGGTTGAAAATTGTTTGTGTCGTGATATAATCGTAAACCGAAATGTTGATTGTTGAACATCAAAAACGTATTGGGTGACACTTGTCGTCAAGAAACAACGCAAATCCTTACCCCGTAAGACCAAACCTTTGAATGTTGTTTTAGAAGACGGCTAATCACAGTCCCGTAGGGACGGAATATCGGTAATGGGCGTTGTAAACCGTAGGCAACTTCTAAAACCCTCTTGCCCAACGCCGAAAAAGTGGTAAAACACTCCGTTGGTATTTTTGTCCGCATTTTTTTATCCACTTACCAATCCCAATCAATGAGTCACTCTCACGGTCAGTATTCTTTTTTTGATGTTGAAAATCAGTTACACAAGATTCACGAACTCAGCGGCTTTCTTTGCCGCCTCAAGCAAGCCGTCGACTGGGAGTTGTTTCGCGATGCCCTCAACAGCCAGCGTCCGCCGCGCAAACTATCCGTTGAAAGGTGGGCGACCGCCGTTTGATGTTGTCTTGATGTTCAAGATTCTCGTTCT
>JAITST010000191.1 GCA_031287585.1 Planctomycetaceae bacterium
TACAAGCCGCGAACTTTATCCGCGTAATCTTTGCCGCGAACGTAGTATAAAGTTTTCAGTGAACTGTCTGAACGTACTAAACCGGTCGGCGTTGCAATCCAGATTTTGTTATCGCTTGCTACGATAACATGATTGATTTGGTTTGTAGGCAAACCGTCGCCCTCCGGTACCAACGGAACCGGACTGCAATTGTTCACGCCAAAACGTTCGGGTGCGGTTATGTTTTTTGAATGTTTGTAGTTGCCGCCGCTACGGTTGAAAACCGCGAGACCGTGACATTGCGTACCGACGATTAACGTTCCGTCTTTCTTGAACGCGAGCGATGACGCTTGGTCTTCGAGCAAGCCGTCTTCACGAGTAAAATGTTCCCATTCATCGGCGTTGATTTTGTAACGAGTAATACCAGCGGAAGTCGCAATCCAAACATCGCCGTCGGTCGGACAAATCTGAATATCGAAAACACGTTCACCGATTGGTCCGTCAACAACATCATAATTTTTCCAACGTTCACCATTGAAAACCGAAACTCCAGTATTAAGGTGTCCAACCCACAACCGACCGACTTTGTCGATAGCAAGAGCATAAGCGTTATCGTCGCCGAGACCATCTTTACGTGTGAACTGTTTTGAGTTACCGGCGCTGTCATAATGATAAACGCCATAATCTTCGGTACCAACAAACACACCGCCGTCACCATCGGAAATCATCATCGTTATAAACGATGCCTTGATGTTGAGACGAGCAACTTGCTCAGTCTGATTTTCGTCAGACGGCTCCGAATTAGCATCCCGTTCCGCACAAAGAAAAACGGAAACAATAGACAATATCAAAACCAACAAACGGTAAGCCATAGTCAAACTCCTTTGCGGTAAAGTTTATTGTTCGATAGAACGGCACGGTTGTAGTATGTTTTTTGAAGTGTGTAAAGCGGTTCAAAAATTTTCTGCACAAAACAATTGATTGTCAGCACGTGACAGCGAGTTACGAAATCGTAACTCGTATTGGATATTTAATTTCACCTAAACTTCGCAACTCACTTAAACACAAGCAGTATTTACTCAAATACTGCTTGTGATAATATTTTTACCTACGGGGTAGGATTCTTTGTCAACATCTATTAGGTGGTAACGCAATTTTTAACTGTTATCAGTATAAGAGCCGTTGCCGCCAGTTTTAACTGACGGCAACGACCAAAACTGTCAACCCGCAAAAAATTACACGAACGGATTATACTGCCCTTGAACCGCAACGGTACTCTCATAGAAGCCGTTATCGTCCGCTTTAACCGGCGGTAACTGGTCCCAATTTGTGATTTCCTGTTCAGGAGAATATATCCTGCCTTTTTCTACCAAGTCGTCCCACTTAACAACTTTGCCGGAAAACGCCGCTTCGCGTCCGAGTACCGCACACATCGTTGCCTGCGCACCGTGCCAACCGTCGTGATACGGTTTGTCGTTACGAATCGCGTCAACGTGTTTATCGTGTTCCCACTGGAACGGTCCTTTGACTGCCTTTTCTTTGTTGTCCCAAAGACGTTCTTTCTTTCCGTCACGCAACCAACCCGGTGCTCCGTAACCGTTTGTACCAACAACGTACTCACTAACCTGATCCCAGGTGTTCGCGATATGACGGCACTGGCTAAACATCTTTGAACCATCAGCGTATGTGAACTCGACGGAGAAATGATCCCACGCTTGTCCGTGACGGAAAAAGGCTTTCTTATTCTTCTGATACCACTCGTCCCACGCCTTACGGTCGTTGGTGAACGACGGTGCTTCCGCCATTAACTTCTCAGGTCCGGCTTTGAATGTGCGCCCGCCTTGTGCGTTCGCTTCAATAGGATGAGCCATACGGTCGCCCTTGCTGTGAAGCCAGTTGCCCACGTCAAGATTGTGAACGTGTTGTTCGCAAATGTTGTCACCGCACAACCAAACGAAATGATACCAGTTGTTCACTTGGAAATCTAATTCGCTCTGTCCCGCGCCGCGTTGCCGACACCAAATTCCGCCGCCATTCCAATAAACACGTGTGTATTGAACGTCGCCGATTGCGCCGCTGTGAACCTTTTCTGCCCAATTTTTGTAATGCGGCTCAACACGGCGTTGCAAGCCAACACAAATTTTCAGATTCTTCTCTTCCGCAACTTTGTTCGCAGCCATAACAATTCTGTAACCGGCTACGTCTGTAAATAGCGGCTTCTCCATGAAGACGTGCATACCTTTCTCGACAGCGTAACGATAATGGTACGGACGGAAACCGGGAGGTGTCGCGGTTACGACTTCATCACCGGGCGAAAGGCAGTCAATCGCTTTTTTATATGCGTCAAGCCCGACAAAAATACGGTCATCCGGAAGGTCAACTTTACCTTTGAACTTTTCTTCGCGCAACATATTAGCCGCGCCCTTTGTTCGTCCTTCATACGCATCAGCAATAGCGACAACCATAACGTTGTCTCCGACTTGCAGACGGTCTTGAATTGCACCGTTAGCACGACCGCCGCACCCGACCAGTGCGATTTTGATTACGTCGCTGCCAGCAGCGTGAGCCGAACGTGCGATACCGAGATTGGCAGCCGCCGCAACGCCAGCGGTAATAGCCCCCGACGTTTTAAGAAAGTTACGCCGCGAAGTTTGTTTTGTGTCACTCATCATTAGTCTCCAATAGGTTGGATGTGAAAAAAAACGGCTCGGCGTGTAACGCCGATAACAACCGTACAGAGAGAGTATAAACTGTTGCGAAGAGAATAACAAGTAGGGGAAACACCTTGTTAAAATAATTTTGTTGCGCACGAAGACGCAGGATATACGAGAAAAAAATATAAATGCTAAAATACTGGCATCATAAACTTTCCCGACTTTTTCCAAAAAACATTTTCTATTCGTCTTGCGTTATTTCAAATAAATCGTTATACTCACACCAACGTCACGGTCGGATGACGGTTTGTTTTGTTTGTTGTAAACCGGCAAACTATGTTTGTTGCGGTATAACCTTTTGCGGCTACGGAGTTTTTCAGATGAAAAAAACTATTACTGTTACCTTGTCCCTTTTTATTACTTTCCTTGCGGCGTTCATTGCCGTATCAACTTGCGGCGTTGTTTTCTCGCAGGATGACGACACTTCTTACAGCGGAGGCGGTATCAGGATTGATGCTCGCGGTGATGTGCAGCGAGTGTTGACTACCGATGTTACCGGACGGATTAATTTACGCCGTCAGGACGCGGCTATTCGTGCTTCGGTTGCGGGTTTACCGCAGCAACTGCGAACAAAACGCGA
Source organism: Planctomycetaceae bacterium (assembly GCA_031287585.1). Taxonomy (GTDB): domain Bacteria; phylum Planctomycetota; class Planctomycetia; order Pirellulales; family Thermoguttaceae; genus UBA8133. The sequence continues at coordinate 3,274 of JAITST010000191.1, forward strand.
TATCTCGATTTCGCTTAACCGTCTTGAGAAAGCGGTTATCGCGAACAACGGTGTACCGAGTGACGAGATGCGGAACCTGGCTGGTTTGATACGTCCTCAGTATGTTTTCTACTATCCTGATTCGCAAGACATTGTTATATCGGGACCTGCCGAGCCGTGGTATCGCGGTGCCGAAGGAAATGTCGGCGCAATTTCGCGTCAGCCGACATGCCAACTCGAAGACTTAGTTGTTGCGTTACGAGCGTTCGGTGCAGACGGAAAAGTGACTTCGATTGTCGGTTGTTCGATTGACCCGACGCAAGACGGACTTGCGCGGATGCAGGAATTTCTGAACGGATTCGGTACTGTCAACACAGCAGGACCGCGTGCGTTGCGTGACGGAATCATAAACAGTTTGGGTAATCAAACGATTCGTGTTGACGGAATATCGCCGAAGACGCATGCCGCTCAAACGATGATTTACGCTGACTTGCGTATGAAACTCATCGGGTTCGGACTTGAGCCTTCGCCGGTTCCGATGACAACTTTTGTGGCCGCGTCGAGTGCGCGGAGTATTGGTAACTCGCTTATACGTTGGTACTTTGTGCCGAACTACGATGTAGTGTTATTGACAGAAGACCGGCTTGGAATGGAGATTGTCGGCAGCGGAGTAAAGTTAGTTGACGAGGCGGAAGCGGTATCGGTTACGGGCGAACGTGTGATTAAGAGCGAGTCAACGAACCGTGCGAGCCGTCAATACACCGAAAGTTTCTCACGGAAGTATAGTGAGATAGCGAAACACGCACCGGTTTACTCGCAACTGCGCAACTTCACTGATATGCTGATTATCGCGGCACATATTCAGAAGGAAGAGATGTATTTGAAGGCGGACTGGAAGATGGAGTTTTTCGGTGACGAGAAGAAGTTCGCGGTAGAAAAGTATAGCGAGCCAAAGACGGTAGCCCCGATTGTCAACATTGTGCAAAAGGGAAACAGTTACTTAGCACCAACTGGCGGAATACAAATCGAACCGACAGAAGCACTGTCGGACAAACGTACCCGATACGAAAAGAAAAGCGAAGTAACAAACGCCCGCCGCACAGCAACGGTAGAATTACCGGAAGGGCAATGGTGGTGGTAAGCGAGGCGATGAATAACCGTAGGGACGAAATGTCGGTTAAACGTTCATCGCCGATATTCCGTTACTACGGGACTATGACCAGCCGTCTTCTAAAACCACTTTCAATGGGTTGGTCATAAGCCGCCTACTTGCCTTCGACAACTTCATTTGTAATTTGCTCGTCGATTCCGTCTAGTTCACCTTTTTTCGGTAGCGTACTAAAAATTGTTTCCCAATGTTCCTCTGGAAGCGATTCAGTAGAAATTGAATAACCGAACCTGACATCGCCATTTCCGATAGTCGATAAAAACCACTTAGCGGCGTACATGTGGTCTTCGATAGTCGTAAATACCGCCGATTTTGATATATCCCACCACGCTGGCGGCTCACCTTTTTTTTCCTGAACGAAAAATGTTCTATGTCCGTAGATTTTATTTGTCCCCGCCCACTTTGACGACGCATACATATCAATAAATTGAGCGGCATTTTTATCCCAGCCGCTTCCCCAAACATTGTCTCCGCCCAAATGTACCGCACGTGTCGAAGGGTCAAGAACAGTAATACGTTTTATTTTGCCCGCTTGCTTCATTCCAATCATTCCCGCGATGTGTGAACCATGACTGAATCCGATTATGTGCGTTTGCGAAGGGTTAAGATGAAGTCCCGATTCGTCGAACAAATAATCATTCGACACATTCACAACTTCGGGTATCTTATTTGCCGTCTCAACCGGCATCAAAAATATATCAATATGTTTTTTATCGATTTTCAAGCCCGTTTGTTCCTCGATAAATTTTTGCCAATCGCTTGAATCGTTTGCTTTCGGCGGTGTTTGGACGGACGACCAATCAACACCGATGATATTTGTGTTTGGTTCCGACTTTCGGATGCGGCGCGCCAACTCTTTAATCCAATTTGTATCGGTGTGTCCGCCCATTCCGTGAATAAACACAACGGTAGGCAGGGTGTTATCGAATCGGGGGTCTTTTGATTCGCTGAACTTTTCAAACTTGCCATCGCGGAAGTATTTGAGAAAGACAGCACCGTGAGAGATTTTTTCGACAACAGCAGGCGAAAGCGGGATTTCTCTTGGGGGCGGTGGAGGCGAGTCTCCGGTTGGCGCAAAAATAAAATAAATCGCAGTGCCAATAATAACCAGAACGAACAGAGAGAAAACCATCCTTTCGGTCGAGGTGAAGCCTCGTTTTTCGACAGGTTCTTCAAACCGATTATTGTCATTCGGATTACTCATCTTGTCATTTTATGGGTTCAGACGCAACGGCGGAGTGTACCGATACGGATAAATCGGATACACAGGGTACACCGGATAGGGATAATAGTACACCCGAATCGGCGGCACTGGATTGGTCAGTCAACGTGATTCGTTTTGTGTCGGGAGTCGTTGGTATGTTCCGTTATTCGGTTGTCCACCACTATTTCTGTTTTCCGGCAGAGCGTTTTCACCCTTGGGGGTCAGTTCATTGATTCGCTCCTCGATTTTTTCTTTTGCGTCGTTCAGATCACCGACATCGTCTATTTTCGTCAGCAATTTTCTGAACCGCGACGGGAATCGCTCGGCAATGCCATCCATTTCGCCCTTGAATTCTTTCTTTTGTTTCTCTTGCGCGGAAAGTGTTTTCTCATTCTCTTTGATTGCTGATATTTGCCGTTCAATCTCTCTCTCATTATTGCCCTTTGTTTTTTCTTGCTCGGCAATCTCTTTTTTCAGTTCGCTCAATTTAGAACCCGCATCCTCGACCAATTGCGATTCCAGATTATCAAGTGCGGCTTTTGCCGGACTCCACCACGCTTGCGGCTCGTTTTTGACAAGTCCCCAACAACATACCACGCCAATTAGCAAACAGGCAGCGTGAGTGAAGACTTTCTGCAATACCGAAGGATTGCCCGTTTTTTGAGGCGGTTTGACCGTTGCGGGATTCGGTAACGCTTTACGTTCTCCATTGCCGGAAAGATAACGGTCAAGCGAGTCGCGTAATTTCTTCAAATTATCGCCTGTCATCAAACCGCCGTCGGCAACGAGTTTGAATCCCGCGTTTGCCGAAAAATCGTATTTCTTAATTTCGCCGATTAACGACGACCGGCTTGCCTCGTTGTTGCCGTTCTCAAAACGGTCAGTAAAAGGTGTGCCGGTCATTTCGACGGACTTTCCCGATTTTATCTTTTCGACGAAACATTCAAGTGCCGCAGTGTCTGCTTCCCAATTATCGTTGCCAAAATTACGCACGCACGGGGTAAAGTCGGGAGCATAATTTCCCCACTTTTCTAATGCCCAAACCGCCAACGCTTTTGCTGTCGGTTCGGGACAATCAGAGACTAGAACGCTAATAGAGATGCTGCGTCCCTGATAATCTTTCTCCGCTGTCGGTTCTGAAACGAGATAGACGGAAAATTGCCCGTTCGTTTGCCGCTCGGCAATGATACCGTTTCCATTGAGATAGTTCACAACTTGACGAGATTCTTGTGAACTCCACTTGTAGTCAACATTCTTGCCGCGTGTATAAATAGCGTATTGCATCGGAATATCCTGTAAAATAGGGTGAAAAATGGATTACCATCGGAATAAGCGTTGAGATTTTTCTTCGGCTTGCAGACATCTTTCGACATCTTTGGAGACCTGCGCCAACCGCTTTGCCAGCCGTTCTGCAAGTCCCTTATTCCGTTTGTAAGAAAAATGACCGGGCATTAAAGGACACCTGCGGGTAAATGGAAAACACTCGTCAATGATACGTTTAATTTCCCGTCTCGCCGCTTCAATGACCGATTCCAGTGATTGCCTGACCGCACAAAGAACGGGCAATTCACAGTGTTTCGGAGCATAACCTGCGCCGGCAGCGTTGCGGATAAAAACCGGTTCTGTTCCTTCGTAAGAATTGAAATGCAGATTACCGGTCGTCTGGACGGAACAATAATAGACCTTTCCGATATTCGGGTTACCGTGCAATGTTGCCGCTGCGCTGCCGAATTGATGTCTTAACTGCGTGAACAAATCGCCCATTTTGCCATTGTGTTCCCACGTTTCGCTCCGCATCAGCACGAGACAAACACTATGCCCCTTATTCAGTTTGCTGTTGGCAATAACGTTTGCCATTGTCGTAGGAGCGTTTACGGCTTCGTTGTTTCCTTTCATCAGGGCAACACTGTCAATGCACCAGAACGAAACATCTGACCCGCGAAGATATTCTTGTGCTTGCAAACCGTTATTGGAAGTGCAGAAAGCACCGGGGATGTCCCAGATTTGCAGATTGACATCCGTGACTCTCGTGTCTCCGTTATCATACACAAGGTCAAAGTTAAACTCCTGTGCTTGCGGCGTTCCGGCGATTTGCTTGTCGGTTACCTTCGTCCCGCCTTCGCCGAGTTTTTTTAATTTCTCGGCGAGTTCGTCAAGCAGTTGCTTCGTGTTTGGTTCCGGCACGAGCGAGTATCCGTTGCCCGGAAAATGCTTTTCCAAGTGAGGATACATTGCGGCGAGCAAACTTGTTTTTCCGACACCGGTCGGACCGGTCATTACAATTTTCGTCATTTTTGTTATGAGGGTAAAGTGTTAGCGTCTGCACTGGTGCAGACGAATAAAAAACGTGTCGAATTCACTATGGGTTTCTTGGTTGCGGTCTTGATATCTGCTGAAGTTTTTCTAATACCTCTCGCGCTTTGGAAGTCCGCCAGTAGGTGTCCAGTTCTTCTCCGAGAATAATCAAGACTGTATCTGCATATTCGTTCCATTCGCGGGCAGATTGCTCTGCACCCGCGAGTTTGTCCAGTGTTTCCTTAATGTCTTTCGGGTCGGTTACGGGCTTCCCTAAAATTTCTTCACACGCTTTGAGCATCGCATTGTATCTTGCTAATTTCGCTTTCGTATCTGCTGCAACGGCTTGGACGTGCCAACCGTAGAGGAATGAAACGACAATGCAAAATAAGGCGACGATAATTGACCATTCCGCCCAAGTGAGTTTTTCCCTCTCAACCGGTGTTTCGATTGATTCGGGTTCGTAATTATTTGACATAAGTATTTTTTATTGGTTAGGGGTTAGGATTTACCAATGGATAACACGATGTAATCCCGTTGTGTACAAAAATTTGGATATGGTATAAAACACAATACACAATGCAACCGTAATTAAGGCACAATTAATTGCTTGTCCGTAAAGACGGATTCGCCAAAAAATAACGGTCAGCAGGCAAAACAGCAAAATGACACACATTTGCCAACTCGGCGCAAGTTGTCCGCTGAACATAGCCGCTAGAATTCCGATTCCGATAATAACCGCACCAGCACCAGCAACCAATATCTTCCATTCCGCGTCAGTTATCCCACTCTTTTCAGGCGATACTTCATCATAATCATCATCGTTTAACATTGTAATTTCTCCTGTAATTGTTTGTGAAAAATGTTTTTTTCAAACGAAATGTTTTACTTTTTCGTTCAACGCATCGACAGCGTTTTGCCATTCTTTGCGGAATTTGATGTCCGCTTCCTTCTTTTGGAAAGTTTCTGACCACACTTCGCTACGGTGTTCGGCGTAGAAATTACTCCAGACCTGACCGGCAACAACAGCATTTCCAGTACGAGTTACCGCGTCCCGCAACTCGTCAATCGTTGCAAAGAGCGACATTGACGGCTCTTTGGCATACCCTTGAATCGCGGAACACGCTTCATAAATGCCGCTTTTTGCTGCCGCCTCGATTTGGGCGAGCGTCTCTTCTGTGCCGCCGGCTTTATAGCGATACGGACCGTGTGCAAGACTATCTGTATCCAGAACATCAAGACACGGCAAAATACGAGGCAAAAGGAAACCGCGGAAAGAGAGCGAAGCATTTTCAAAATTACTAATCGCTGTTGCTATCCGGTTTGCGATGCCCTTTGATTGTTCGGTTGTTCCCACCAATGCGATTTCGTCGGCAAGTGATGCCCACCACGATTTTGTTTCCGCGTTGTCCTGTGCAAAGACAACTTTTCCAAGTTTTCCACCGTCTTCGGCAGTGAAACATTTTTTGGCTTCGTCCCGCAATTCATCAAAGAATTGCTTGAATCCCAAATCCATCCGGTCAAAGGAACTCACGATATTCCGCCGAATTGCCTGACAATAGAATGTGTGAGCGACCGGCTTCCCCAATACTTTTCCCGATTTTTCAAGTTCGGCTTCGGTCGGCATACCGGGAATTGTTTGGAGTTCCTTTTGAAGTTCGTTCAAATTGTCGATAAATTGCGGATGTTCAAGGTCTCTTCGTTTTTTCCATTCCTCGACAAGGTCTGTAAGTTGTTCGCAAAGATTACCCCAGACTGAGTGGTTGAACATCGCGATTGCCTGCATAAAGCCCTCTTGGTCGCCGCTTGCCGCAGGAAAGAGAGCACCGAGTTCTTTCGCCAGAGTTTGCACTTCGGCAATCAGCGTTTTCACCTTTTCGTAACGGACTTGATACAGTGTGTCGTCCAGATTTCGCTGGTTTCCGGCAATGTCTTCAAGTATCGTGTTAAAATTTGCTAACACGTCTTCTTGTTTGACCGCATTAAGCGTAATCGTTCGGCGGACTTTTATTGTGCTTTCGCTCAACTGCTTTTCAAAATACTTGACCGAATCGTCCGTGTCCGTATCTTTGCGGTTGATGATAAAATGCGACCAGTCCTTTGGGGAAAGTTCCGGTATTGCTTTCGGGATTAAGTCGTAAAGTTGTGTGTCCGTCGGAGCAACAATTCCGCCGTTAGGAACACGTTTTAACATCAATGCCGCATCAATGTTGTTGGCGATGTTATGTACCAAATTATCTTCGGCACCGCAAACGAAATCCCCCAAGCCGGGCGTATCGCAAACAGAAATCCTGCCAGCATCCTGTACCTTGAACGGACAATAAATCGTCGCCATCTTGACAGCAATCCACGACGCAAGCAAATTACCATTGTTGTCTTGCTGGGCAATGTATTCTCGAATCTGTTCCTTGTTAATCCGTTTCGGCGATTGATTGAGCAAGTTCTGATATTCTTTGCTGCGCGCCTGCCGGTCGTTCAATTTTTTGTACAACTCTTCCTCGGTGGCGTTGAGTTGTTTCGATGGTTGCGGAAGCGGTGAATTCGCAAAACTATGAAACGAAACCGGTTGCGGGGATAACCCCAGAATACTGTAAAACGGTAAAATGACTTCCCGCAAAAACTCCCCGTCAGTAAAGAATTCAATGTCGGCGTAAGTTTCTGTGTGATTAACAATCACGGACGGTGCGCCGGTACAATGTCCTTCCGCTGCCGAAGGGATTTCATCGCTTGTCAAACCGGTCAACGCTTGCAGAAACGTACTCTTTCCCTGCCGGGCATTTCCCGCCACGCCGATATTCAAGGTCGGACGACTGAACCGTCGTTGTAGTTGAGCCAGTTCACGGATGCTCTGCGGAATCTTTTCGTCAAGAATTTTCCTGACTTCCTCTTGGAGAGTTTTGGCTTTGTCCTTCTGTTCGGCAGGGATTTCCTTTTGAGCAACTTGCAGCAAGAGAGCGGAAACGTTGTTTAACGCCCCTTCGACATTACGGAGTTGTTCAATCGTTTTTTCAGTTTTTTCCGAAATCGGTTTGCGGCTGACGATAATCTGGTCAATTTTTTCGGCTCGGCTTGTCATTGGTTCTCATGAAGGTTGGCGAGAAACGCAAGCAAGACCGCTCAAGACAGGAGCGATGCGTTCAACAGATAGGACTCTTCCCCCAGTGCAAATGGGGTGCTTTGCAATTTCAGGATGCGCCGCTGAAAGTTCCCATGGAAATTGCGCATACGCCCCCTTACGGGAGCTACGCAGATTTTCAATTTCCAATGGTCGTCTTCACTCGGTTTCCCGTTTGCACAGTAAAGTCAGCCAATCCGCCTTTCGACGGCTGTTGAATTGCTACGAACTCGATTATTATTCCCTGAAACACAATTCAGGATACTATGTAATCTCAAAACGGAGAGAGTTCTCCGTAGTCTTATCTAAAATAAAACTTGGAATAGTATATCATAACTTGCAATAAATGGAATCCCCCCCTAAAAAAAGGGCAGAGGATAGGGTGCATAAAAATTTGGCGGGGTTTTGTTATAATGGGGCAAACCCCTTGACACGGAAGTCCTATGAACACCATTACTCCCCGCAACGATACCGAAGCCCTGCTTCACGAAAAATTTCAAGCCCTTCTCTCCGAACTCGATACCGTTGGCGATAACGCCCAATATGGTCACGTCCTCGACGACATGGACGACTTTCTCTTCACAGCCATCCGAAAATTGGGTAACG
>JAITST010000220.1 GCA_031287585.1 Planctomycetaceae bacterium
TGAGCCAAACACCTGATAACAATATCGTATCCGACCAACTCGCGGCGTTGAAAAAGGAAATTCTCGCCGTTGTTGACGAAAAGATTGACGTTGAAGCCGTCGCACAAATGGTTGAGCAACTCGAATTTTCAAAGAAACTCAACGTTTCGCTGCAAAAATCGTTTCAAAGTCTTCAAGCCGACTTACAACGAAAAGAGCAGACGATTCAATATCTTCAAGGTCGTATAAATAATGTTGAGTTGGACATTGCGTTGTTAAAACGAACCATAGTTTCTCCGTATCCGTTCCAAGCACCAAAAATTCCGCCGCAAGTTTGCCCAACTGTTCAAACGTCACCGATTTGTCAAAATGTTCAAACAACTTGCCAAAAACCAAATGAGACACATGCGAACGATAATTGTCACGATATTCACCCGCCGGATTTTTCCAAGTTGCGGGCAATGACAGTACCGGAACCAACAAATAAATTCACCCCGCCGCCGAAAACGAATAGCGGCGATAAACAAAATATCAAACAATAGGGGAATCGTTGAAAAGTAAAAAACATTCGTAGCAAAATTCGTAAATTTACAAGATAACAGAGTTAATCTACAAACCACAACCGGACGCGCCGTGTTCATAAACCTCAAACTCCTATCAGAAACCGACCAAGAATGGCGTGTGCGGAATCTATGGGTGAATTGTCGTGAAACACCGAAATTTTATCTGTATTGACCATCACATCAATATCTGGAACACGACCTCAATCTACGGCTGTCGGTATGACAAACACCCCCGTGAACGTGTACAAGTTTTCCGTCATACCAATTTCGTAATCGCCGTCAAAATACAAAATCTACCGCGTCCAGCCGTTCCGCTAGCGTTGTCATCAGGTCGTCTTCGGCGGTTTCGTCGTTTGCTACGTATGTTACCGAGAAACGTAGATACGCTCCGGCATCGTCCCATGGGACTGTGCAAATCGAGTGTTCGCGAATCAGATATTGGCTTACCTCTTCCGCGTTGTTGAATGTTTGACCGCCTTCGATTGCCTTCGGCGCTTTGGCGTAGAGAAAGTATGTTCCGCCCGGCAACTCACATTCAAATCCCAATTCCTGTAACGTTGCAACAAGTTTTTGCAAACGCCGTTCGTACTTGTCACGATTATTTTTTGGAATTGACGCATCGTCGAGTGCAGTTATCGCCGCCTTTTGTGTTGCGAGAAACTGCCCGCTATCGTAGTTATCTTTTACGTCGGCAAACGCGCGGACTATTTTCGCGTTACCGCAAACCCAGCCGAGCCGCCAGCCAATCATATCCCAACCCTTTGACATCGAATGTACTTCGATGCCGACATCCTTCGCACCGGGTACCTGCATAAAACTCAACGGCTTTTCACGATACGAATACATAACGTGGGCTGCGTCCTGAACGACTACTATATTGTTCTTCTTCGCAAACTCAATCACGCTCTCGTAAAACGATACCGTCGCTAACTGACCTGTCGGCGAGTTCGGATAGTTTAGAACCAACAATTTCGCACGTTGCTTTATGTCGTCGGGCAAACCGTTCAAGTCGGGGTAAAAATTGTTCTCACGTAACAACGGCAAACGGTGAACGATACCGCCGAGATACTTCGTATGCGTTCCCGCGACAGGATAACCCGGAACAGTCATCAGCGTCACGTCGCCCGGATTGATGAACAAATACGGAGCCATCGCGAGTGCTGACTTTGTGCCGATAGAGTGATTGATTTCGGTGAGCGGGTCAAGTTCAACATTGAACGTTGCCTTCATAAAACGCGCAGCCGCTTCCTTAAACTCCAAACAACCGTTGTCCGCATAACCGCGATTCTCCGGCAGATTGATCTCGTGCGACATACGCGCGCGAATGTTATCCGCAGCGATTGCGTCGTTCTCACCGATACCGAAATCTAGCAACGGACGGTCAGGAAAATCCGCGACCGCCTGCCGTTTCGCACGCTTGATTTTTTCAAACTTGTAAATCTCCGTTGACTTACCGTAATTCGCGCCGCCAATACGTTCCGCAAAAAGGGACTGAAAATATGGGTCCATTGTTAGTGATGATAATAAAATAGTTAAAAAATTTTAGACAATCAACATTGATATTATTGACAATTCACGGCGGAATGTCAACGCTTCCCGCCGTCGGCTTCAACCGACAGTTAAATGTTACATTAAATTCTGTTGACCCCCATTGGTTTGTCAACTGTTTGTGATTCTGTTATTGGTTCGTCGTAGTTGTGTTGAATCTGTTCTTGTTCAGGTACAATTGTGTTTGTGTGGTAGTAACCCGCGACGGCGTGGCAAATGTCGAACACTCGGAAAAATAGTATTGACAGAATACTCGCCGTACAACCGCCAGCGAACAGGTAGAACAAACTGCGTATCGGTGCGTCTTTCGATACATACGGCTCAAACAAAAACAACGCGCAAAACACACCGCACCAGAAACCGCAACACTGGTGGCACGTTATTAAAGTATATATGAACTCCCAAATGTTCCAACCGATTTCCTTACCGCGTTCGCGTTTAAGTTCAATTTTCACGACCCGCGACCTGAAAAATTCACGCAAAGAAAAAAATATCGAACCGTCAACCAGAATAAAAGTCATTCCAACCGACGCAAAACAAAAGAGCAAAAAGTTTATAAAAGTCATTGTTGTAAAGTTTTGTTAGTGAAAAGTTCGTTGTCGAAATTGAACAACGAACGTAGCAGAGAAAAATTGTACAATATTTGTTCGTAAAAACAAGACACCACGTGATTATAGTCTGTACTTTCCAAAAAATTACAATACGAAACATACGTAAATTCAGTTTTTTTTCAGAATGTTTGAATAACGTTTAAGGGTGAAACAAATTTAATTCGGCGGTTCTTTTGATAAAACACGTAATTCACGGTATTTGCCGAGCGGGTCTCTCCACAGTTTTTTGGAAAGTACAGTAAACAATGATTATACAAATAGACTGAACGGCTCTTGGCATATTCTAAAAACCTATCGGCTCAAAATAGCAAACCTCGTAAAATCAGGAACTTGTTGAACGAAATGATAGAGTTTTTAGAAGTTGCCTCTTGATATTAAAATTCAACTTTTGGTTATGGCTCTACTGATAGTAACGGCTGCCCAATTAGTTGCGGTAAACCACTTGGCTTTTTCTCGAACAATAACATATCATCCGCAGTTAGACGTGTCCCGTCTATGTAAATTGTCTTAAGTGACGGGTGATTTATAAAACGATATAAAATATTGGCTGATGATATATCACACATTGTTAAATCTAATGTTTCGATATTTTTCATTCGAGATATTTCTTTAATACATTGCGGGGCTGAAAATTTACAACGGCTTGACCAAAGAGTTCTGAAAGAGGCGGACTTATAAATTACTGACAACGCTCCACAATCTATATTAGAACCTACCAAGTCAAGGTTTGTCAAATGCATCTGCGATATACATTCAATATCTTCTCTCGAAACAACGCTAGCAACAATCCCGAGTGATATTACACGCAGATTGCAAAGTAAAAAAATTCCAATAATCTCGAACTTTTTTCGTTTTTCGCACGCATAACATTCCGTATTCTGTTTTTTTGATTCATGGCGGCAATCAGATGTTGTACACACGCGATTCAAATTTTTATCAGCAGTTGTCATTGTTGAGCGGCATATTTAAACTATTGAGCGATCCGCGTAAGCGTCGCGGAGTCTGTCACCGTTTTGACTCGTTATGCGCGTTGGTGTTTTTGGGTTTGATGATTAGGGAGTGTTGACGCTAATATCTCAGATAGATGGCGATATGAGCGAAGGTAACGAAGGCGTTATAGGTTTCGTCTAATTTATCGTAACGAGTAAATACTCGCCGGA
>JAITST010000075.1 GCA_031287585.1 Planctomycetaceae bacterium
GGATTTCGGATGATTATTGGTTGACGTTGACGGTTGAGTGGGGCGGGAATAATTGGGCAGTGAAGTTGCCGGATGGCAGTTGTGATATGCTGCTATACAAAGATTGGCGGGCGGTGATAGGAATCGAACGGAGACGGAAACCGCAACAATCTGCCCATTCCGCGTTTCGTTATATGAATTGTACGGTTGAACTAGGTTACACGTTTAGCCGTGAAATAACGACTGAACGTATTGGTATAAAAAAGTCACCGGAAGATACAATATTTGTGCGGGTGAAACTATCGTTTTAGAGTTTATGATTAGTAGCCATTACGATTGAAAATTGCTTGACTACTTTCTCTACTAAACTATTGTTTAGGTGTTTTGCAAAAAAAAAAATGTAAAATAGTTTAACCCCTGTTGACTTTTGTTTACTGTTGAGGTACAATGCCAACCTGTTGTGAACGATTCTGTTTCGTTTGCAAAAATTTTACTGAACAAACCTTTTCTCGAAAGGAAAAAACTATGACAAATTATGTAAAGACGTTAATCAGTCAAATTAACCAAATGTTAAAATGGGGGGGGGGGCGCAGTTTACGGTAAATGCCGTATTTATCGTTCTCGCTCGGCTTTTACTTTGGTTGAGCTTCTTGTTGTTATCGCCATTATTGGCGTTCTAATCGCTTTGCTCTTGCCCGCTGTGCAAGCCGCCCGTGAGGCGGCGCGAAGAATGCAGTGTTCCAATAATCTCAAGCAAATGGGCATTGCCGTTCATAATTTTCACAATACTTACGACGGTCTTCCGCCGTATGAACTCGAAGCAGCACGTGCGGGAACGTTTTGCTTCTTGTTCAGTTTCGGTGAACAAACGGCACTTTGGGATATGATTACCAATGCTTCCGATACCACAACTGACAAAGGTCTTAACGTTAACCTCTACGGAGGTTGGTGGACAACAACGTTGACAGACGACCAGCGCAAAGCGTTTGGTTCTGTCAACTGGATGAAGTGTCCTTCACGACGAAGCGGTGTTGCCGTTGCCACAGGAACGTCTCAACCCGGTCCGCAAAGTGATTATGCGATTGTCGTTTATGTCTCCGATCGAACAATCGCCGCCGGAAAAACAACCAGCGCGATCAATCCCACAAGTTGGTGGAATTACCTCCATACACGGAGTCAATTTAACTCACAACCCGCCGACAACTGGCGAAGTCCCTGGACATTGGCAAACATACCGGGCAGTGACCGCGCGAAATGGACACCCGCGTCAAACTTCTCAGATTGGGTGGACGGAACAAGTAACCAATTAATCATCGGTGAAAAACATATCCCGACAAATGCGATTGGAGTATGTGAACTCGGTTCCGGTGCAACTGAAAAAGTTTTAATTGCCGACTGTTCTTACCTCATAACAGATTGGAATCGTTGGGGGGCGATGGCGCGCATCGTTAAAAGATACAACGGTCTTCCTAATATCCTGACAACAAAACCTTCCGACAAATCAGAAGGAACCACCAGTCCTGTTGATTGTCGTCCTGGCGACGGCTACGGATTCGGAAGTACCCACGCGGGAGTTTGCCAGTTCCTGATAGGTGACGGTTCTGTTCGCAATCTCTCAACAACAACGTCCGAAGACGTGATGTTTATGCTCTCTGATACTCGTGATAAAGGCAGCGTTTCGCTTCCCTAACACGAGTAACGTTTCGTAGATGACAAGCATTCACCGCGGCAGCGGAATGAATCCGTCATCTGTTTGATTTGTGTCATTTTTGTATCATTGTTTTAATATTCATCAAAGGATTCTCATTATGAAACTGTATTTTTTAATCATTTCGTTGTTCGTTGTTATGTTGACCGGATGCGGCGGCTCTGTTGGTGTCACTGGGAAAGTTACGTATTCTGACGGTTCGCCGTTGAAAGAAGGTTTTGTCATTTTTGAATCAGGGACTTACCAGGTCTTTGGCAAAATTGATGAATCCGGTAACTACAAAATGGGTGAAGACAGCGCGGCAAAAGGGATAAAATCAGGTGATTACAAAGTCCGAATCACCGCGCAGAGCGGCGGCGGAAGTGACGGCGCACCGCTGGTTCGTCACGTTGCCGCGAAGTACGAAAACACCGAAACATCAGGGCTTGTCTGTACCGTCAAAGGTAAAACCACCTTTGATATTGTCGTTGAAAAACCGTAAGTTGCGGTTTTTTACTAATTATGTTTATGATTCAACTCTTTCACAAGGAGAAATAAAATGTCTCGAAAATTTAATCATGTTACTGTAAGAACAAGGCAACATAATGCCTTTACACTTGTTGAACTCCTAGTTGTCATCGCAATTATAGGAGTTTTGATTGCGTTACTGTTACCTGCTGTTCAGGCGGCTCGCGAAGCCGCGCGGCGAATGCAGTGTACGAATAACCTCAAGCAATTGGGGATTGCGATGCACAATTACTACGATGTTCTCAAAGACTTTCCGTGTAACGGCTGCGGACCTTATAAAGGACGAACATTTAATGCGTCGTTGTCAGATATTTATTCCAATTGGTCGTTTCATATTCCGCTTATGCCGTACATTGAAATGGGTGCCAGATATGACACTATAATTAAGGAACTTCCCGCCCCCTGGGATAGCCGTGACTGCCTCAAAGGTGTGATAACACCGTATATTTGTCCGTCTGACCCAAACTCGAAAAAGGTCGTTTCCACCATTGATGTAGGTAACTCACGAGTCAACTATATCGCAAGTTATGGTGATGCCGTATCGAATGTATATGAGGGCGGAGTCTCAAAACGCGGTGTTTTTCGGGGGACATTGATATACACACAGGGAATGACCGCTGTTGTTGATGGAACGTCCAATACAATTATGTTTTCCGAAGCGATGGTTCCGTATGCGAATAACGGAAATGCTATCAAGGGAAACTTCGCTCAGGTTGCCTCTATTGGAACTGATTTTATTCCCGCGCCGTGTTTACAAAAAGTCAATAATACCACTCATACCATCAACGATCCTTGTACAGCCGATTCCAACCGTTGTACTGCATTTCGCGGAGTACCAAGTTATACGGGTTTTACGACCGTTTTACCGCCAAACTCACCGTCTTGTGCCGCAAATGTAAATCCCAAAACAGGAGCCGCGACACCGTCAGCGGCGAGCGGACATACGGGCGGTGTGAATATCGGACGAGTTGACGGCTCGGTTGGTTTTGCTTCGGAGACGATTAGCACCGGTTCGGGAACGGGACAAGGTTTGACAGTTCGCGATGTTGAATCTGGTACAAGCCCGTATGGTGTTTGGGGAGCGTTGGGGTCTGTCAACGGCGGCGAAGCCGTGTCGCTGTAAGTAAACACCGGAATTGTAAGGTGGAATTGTTGTTGCGCACGGAGACACAGAGAACATATTTATTGATTCATAAAAATTGTTCTCTGTGCCGTTGTGCGCAACCGCCGTTCCTTGTACTATTTTTCATTTTTAACTTTTAGAAAATTTCATACAATGCGTTTTACATTTTATTGTTGGGTTTGTATTTTGTTGTTTGTAGTAATGATGGGTTGTTCGCAATCGAATAAACCGAAAGATTTTCCCAATTTGGTACCGGTCAAAATTACGGTTATTGACGGGACAACTCCGATAGAAGGTGTCTCGGTTGTATTGATGCAAACGGACACGGGAACAAGTCTTGTTGCCGGCGGTAACACGGATAAGGCAGGAGTCCTTAATGTAACAACGTCACAGGCGACATATCAGGCGAAGGGTTGCCCTGTTGGAAAGTACAAAGTAACATTGAGTAAGAGTCCGAAATTACCGAGCGAAAAAACACGTGAGGAAATCAATCAGATGACACCCGAAGAAACGGATGCCTATACGAAAATCATCACCAAAGAAGCCAAGCAAGCCAAACCAATCATTCCGCCGTCACTGTCGAGCATAACAACGACAAAGTTGGAAGTAGAGATACCATCAGGCGGAACAGAGATTACCATTAACATTAACGAGTATTGGTAAAGGAGTTGAAAGATACCGAACACGATTTAACATTGCTACTAACCGCAATGTTATCACGAGCAAACTACACGGATAAACGAAAGGATTTTAGATTTTGTTTTAATACACAAAATCCTAAATCGAAAATCTAAAATAAAAACAATCCCTCTGTGACCCCGTGCCTCTGTGCGCAACGTCATTTATTTCTCATTTCTTTTTTCACAGGTAGTTAAGGATAGGTAATGGTAGATACAAATGACCTATCCTTAACTATCTGTGATAAAAAAACAGTCTTGACCGTTCCGCCTGAATTTGTTATCCTTCGCGGTATCTGTGTTTTTTTGTTGGATATGTCTGTTTGAATTTTATTTATGTTTTCACACTTTAGCAAGATGCGTTTGCAATTTTCGGTATCGTTTTTGGCGATGCTGTTGGGTTTGCTTTGCACTTGTGGTTGTAATCCTTTCGCTAAAACTACTGTTTCTAACAAATCTACCTCTGTTACCCCATCCGACTTGCCCAACGCCAGCGTTACTCCTAACACTGCCGGAATTGACATTTTTTATATTCGTGTTCCTTACCAGAACCGCGACGTGTTGCGCGACTTTTGGGCGGCTACCGACGAGCAGATTACCGGTGTGAACTCACGCGAGTTACATAGTAACGGGATTCGTGTCGGGATTCAGGGTGCGGGAATGTCGCCGTCGCTTTCGCGAATGTTGGACTTGAAAAATGAACCGGTTGCCCGTGATATGGGCGTGAGCCACGAGGTTGATATTGCGAATCAGCCGGATGTCGAGCCGCTTGTGTCGCGTCAGTATCAGCAACTCGTGCCGGGTAAAATCGCGTACTTGCAACCATACGCCGACGCGGTACCGAAAGTTTCGCGATTCTGGTTGGAAAACAACAAACTTGTGGGCAAGACTTACGAAAACGTCAATCCGTACATCTCGTTAACCGCGACACCGCTCGGCGAAAACGAGGGCGGCGTGTTGTTTAGCGTTCTTCCGGTGCTGCACTACGGCGACGCGGTAGTACGGCTGACATCTGTACACGGTTACTACGCGCGAGAGATGAAACGTCCGCGAATCGGGTTTGAGAATCTCGCGGTATCGGTAAAGTTGTTACCGGGGCAATGGCTGTTGATAGGACCGACATCAGAAAATTTGCAAGGCATCGGACACTATTTTTTCACGCGGGAAGTCGGCGAGACGGAACAAAAGATTATCGCAATACGTTTGTCGATGGTCAAAAATTAGGTTTTGTGTGTTTTCCAGTACCTATCGTGTGTCCGCGTACAACATTTTGTTTGGTGCTAACAGACAATTCTGACAATACTTTTCTGGGGGTGGCACTTGACAAAAAACAAAACCAATGTATGATATTTACATAGTTTTTATCGTAGCGGGCGGTTACGGCGAACGTGGCGGTAAAATCTAATGTAACTCGGGACTGTAGCTCAGTTGGTAGAGCAACGGACTTTTAATCCGTTGGTCGTGGGTCCGAGCCCCACCGGTCTCATTGTAGTGGCGATAGTTTTGGTTTGTTAGGACTATTGCCACTTTTGACGCTACGCGTTAGCGTGAGCTAACGTAGCCGCCCATATCTGCCAAAAAATGGGCGGCTTTTATACATTGAAATTATTTCTATCTCTTCCTAAAAAAATTCTGTCACCCCTCACATAGTCGTTAAAAACGGACGGCATTTTAGATTTTGTTTTACAATCTATACTTTCCCAAAAATCACAACTTACAGTAGTGTATATCAGATATAGTTAAGCATACTCATTTGAGCGAAGTTTGCAGATACTGACAGGGTTGCTTGGTAAGCCAATTGTTGCATCAGGTAACCCATTGATACTGTTGCTATATTAATTTCGTGGAAGTCCAGCAATAACTGTTTGTTTTGTACTTCTTCGTTTGCCAGTTGCTCTGTTACAGAGTCTAAACTTATTTGACGTACTCCAATTTCGGCACGGGAGGTGTTTAACGTTGCCATTGCTCCGTCCAGCATACTTATCGCTCTTTCCATTTCTCTTGTGTCGTTGTTCATCATCGCTGTTTGTAAACGGATTACCGCAGTGTATAACGATTCGACTTCTTGCGGGTTTGGGTCACTGCCGGATAGCCGCGCGGCTTCGCCGCCTGTTAATTTTGTTGATGCCGCTTCGCTTGTCAACGTTACTATTCCTTTTCCGTTACTTGTACTGCCGTCAGCGTTCAGGGCGTTTTGTACGTCGAACATTTGCCTTACAGTTTCACTTGCTTGCGACTGAAACAAACTCACCACATCGTTTGCAGTTGTGCTGCTTGGGTCTATTTCAAAACGTAATGTCTGGTTTATCGCGTCCCACGTAAAACCCGGTTGACCTGAACCGCCCGCGGCGTTCATATCTACAAACTCAACCTTTACGCCGTTACCATACACTCCGTTTTGTTTTGCCAAAAACATTAACGACGAATTTTCGTTTGCACCCTGCAACGTTGCCGACGCGTTGTTTCCTGAATATGTCACCGTTCGATATTCCTCACCGCGCGGCACAAGTCCCAAGTCAATTGCCGCCGTTGACAACAACTCGCGGTCAACACGTGTCGTACCAGTTCCGAAACTGTTGTCCACTAACTCAATTCCGTTACCGTATTGATTGAGACGCGCGGTCAGCAAACCGTCTTCGTTGGCACTGTTTTCGTTTATCAGATTGATAACATCGCCAATTGTCACCGCACTACCAATATCAATCTTCATCACCTTCCCGTCGTTACGTGTAATCGTAAAATCAATACCGCCGTCTGTACCGCCGCTCGTTTTTGTGAAGCCGTCATACACAACGCCGCTGCCGTCGTTCATTCCGTTTGTTGTATCAAGTTGCAAATCGAAAAACTGTTTTGGTCCCGGTTGTTTCTCAAATGCGTCGATAACGTCGCACGCTTTCGTTGTCCCCGCCACGATACCGATTGTTATACTTTTAGCGTCTTCATCCCACGCGATTGTCACCGCACCGTTCGGGTCTTCTGTCGGCACAAAGTTAATCGCGTAATCATTCCAACTTTCACCTTCGTTCCGAGCAACCAAACGTAACGCACTGTTCGCGGACTTCGATTCGTAAACCGCCGCCGCGTTCGTACCGGGTCCGTCGTAATCCATCACGCCGCGTCCGTAGTCGAGCGAGTTGAGAACGGTTGAAGTTGTCAGCGAGCGAATGCCGAGTTGTGACGCTGTTCGTCCGCCGTTTTCACCAATCGCAAAGTCAGTGCCGCTTACTCGGCTGCGAACGTCAATACCGTTACCCGCCGCGTTGATTTCAGCAACGAGACCGAGCGACGGTTCGTTGAATACCGCAAGCAATTCACTAACCGTTTTGCAGTTGTCGAAGTTAATGACTGTTGTCTTACCGCCGTTGACAATTTCCAGTCCTGACGTTGTATCGAACGGTTCACCGGAGCCGTACTGCATCGTACCGTAATCGTAAGTGACACCGGGCAACAACGGAACGAGTCCGGTTCCTGCGGCTGCCGTTCCGCTTGACTTGTCGAGCGTGTCGAGTGACGCGGTTACGGGCGGAATTGTTCCTGCGGCGGACGCTTTGTTTATCGCGTCAACGATATTGTTTGCCGAAGTGTTGTCAGGATGAATATGAACGGTGATTTGCGTTTTCGCGGCATCGTAGTCGGCGTATTCGCTACCGGGTACGATTGCGCTATCGGACACGAAAACAATTTTCGTACCGTTGAGCGTCCAAAGTTTCTCACCGGTAACGGGGTCAATAACCGATTCGCCGTTTTGTTTCGCTTCGATGATTATGTCGTTGTTCGCTCCCTGAAAACGTAACGATGCCCGCGACTTTGAACCGAACAAATCTTCGATGTTAGTTGTCGCGTCAACAATCGGATTGAGGTCGTTACCGCGTAACGTTGTACCGCTGCGGATTGGTTGTTTCGTGAGTATTCCAAGTTGATTGGCAACCATTCCTTTGCCGACTTCTTCAATACGCAACGTGCCGGGCGACTCTTCGCTCAACGTTATGCACAAGCCGTTTTCACTCAAACTTACCTGTACGTCCGCCGGTGCTTGCTCGGAAATTGCCCGTCTGACATCATTCATCGTTACACACTTGCTCAAGTCAATGTCAACACTTTTCGTTCCTTGCGAACTGGTGTATGATAACCGAATCGCTCCTTTGTCAACACCGTTACCGCCGTTCAATTTCGAGAGTAACGTGTTTGATGTGATTGCCGGATTTAAGTCAGTGATACCGCGAACAGGTTCGGAAATCGCGCCGAAAACATCCGCACCGTTCATATTTGAAAGCGACAACAACGCCGCGTCCGCCCACGTCGGAATTGCTTGTTCGTTACCGTTATACGTAACCGAATACGTTCCGTTACTCCACGAAAACGGCATCGTTGTCGTTGCGGAACCCGCGAACAGGAAACGTCCCTGATACTGTTTGTTGCCGAAGTCAAACAACGATTGTAACGTTTGATTGACAGTCTCGGCGAGCGATGTGCGTTGTGTTTGGCTGGTCGTTGTGTTAATCGCGTCAAGTCCCATCGAGCGAATGTCGTTAACAAGCGAGCCGATTTGCGAGAGTGCGTTATCGGTCGCGGTTAAGTACGACTGCGACGATTTGACGTTGGTAGAATTTTGTTCGCGGCGTTGCATATCCGCTTGCGTCGTGAGCGTGACGGACGAATCAAACGGTGCTTCGCTGCCGTACTGATAACGAACTTGCGTCTCCAATTGCCGCTCATACATTGCCATCATCGTCTGCTGATAATTCAGCGACGTTAGCGAGTTAGTATATTGAAGCGGCATGCTGACACGGCTGTAACTCAATGGTGAAATGGACGACATAATGTTGTTATGGTTAGTTAAATTTTGCGTGATTTTTGATTTATGATTTTACATTGTCAGCAACGTTTCCAGCATCTCATTTACTATTGATACCAACTTTGACGCTGCCTGATAACTTCTTTGGAATACTAACAGGTTGATTGTCTCGTCGTCTATGTTTACGCCGGAGACTGATTGACGTTGAGTTAGCAACGACGATTGGTACGAAATATCAGCGGCGGATATTGCTTTTACTGTACCGGCGGCGATTGAATTGCGGTCGATAATTGACTGATAACTTTGCGTTATCGACTTGTTCCCCAACGATTCCTTCATTGTCTCCGGCATCGCCGCCAACTCTACCGCCGTTAGCGTGTCAGTTCCAATACCGTTTCTACTCGCGGCGAACTTACTTGGGTCACTGTGTAATTGCTGATTAACACTAATATCCGAACTGCCCGTTCCCGTAAAGAAAACGTTTATCCCCAACGCCGCCAGCACTCCGCTTGTATCGTTCGCAAATGAGAACGATATGTCCGGCGAATCGGACGTTATACGCAACTCGTTTCGTGACGTTAGCGTCGCTGAAATACCGGATATGTCGTTTATCGCTGTAACCAAATCGTCGAGCGACGTACCTTCAGACGGTTGCGGCGGCTGCAACGCAAACGGGTCTGACACGGTAATGTCATGGAGTTGAACGTCGATTCTGCTGTCTATCGTGACACCCGTTTTCGTGTTCGTTATCAACAAGTTGAACGTTCCGTTTTCCGGCGTGAACGATAACCCCGCCTCGTTGAGCGGAACAGTTGTGTCACTGACAGCCGACAAACTTGTCAAGTCATTGTAACCCGTCAAACCTTGTCCTGATGTATAAATCGAGTTAAATTCTGTAATCAAATCGTTTGCGAAGGTGTTGAACTGCGACGCGAATCCGCCGAGTACAACGTCACGGCTCGCGTACAAACCTTTTACCGTCCCGCTCGTTGCGCTAAGCGGTGCGCTGAACGGTGCGATTGTCAACTCCGCTTTCGGTGTACCGTTTTGGTTATCGCGGTACTCGACAAACACTTCGTTACGTAAACCTTCACTGACTAAAATATCGCCGCCGCAGGTTACTGTCACCGCGCCGGTGTCGGCGTTTTCGGTTACTTTGATGTTGATAAGTTGCGAGAGTTTGTCGAGGGCGACGTAACGTTCATCGCGTAACGTAACCGCTTGCGTACCGGGCGACTGACCGGCTTCGAGACGAGCGATGTCTTTGTTCAACTGCTGAATCGTTGACGTGAGTAAGTTGATTTCTTCGGCGGCGGACGCGATTGACTTATTAATGTCTTCCTCCATCGCGGTGATTGCGGTGTCGATAGATTTGATTTTGTCCGCGAGTTCCTGACCGTACTGAACAACCATTTCGCGGTTCGTTAAATTTTCCGGTTGGTTTAGTACGTTTGCAATTGACGCAAAAAACGTTTCGAGTGACGAACTCACGTCGTTAGTTGTCATCTCGTTCAAAACGGTTTCAAGATGCGAGTACCAGTTACTTTGTGTTGCCGAATTTGCTGTATCGCTTTGCGCGTTGCGAAGGCGTTCTTCGAGATACTGGTCAATGATTTGTGTTACGCCGAGCGATTGCGCACCGGTACCGATGTTTCCTTGCGGCGACGTTTTACTTAACGCCGTACCGATGTTCAATTGTTCACGAATGTACCCCGCCGTGTTGACGTTCGACATATTCTGACCGGCAACCTGTATTCCGAGCGACGAAACATTAAGTCCCGTGCTGGCTGAGTAGAGTGTGTCAAAAAGCATATTTTGGCTCGACTTTAACGATTATGTTGAGTTTACGGCAAACACTTCGCTGTATTCTGTTTTTATCGTCATAAATGATACAAACGCTTGATTGTGGACAACTAGAAAAATTGGAAAAATTGAAATATAAACTAGAAAAAATGGGTAAATAATCTATTTTCTATGAATAAAGCCCACCGTACACCAAAACGCAAGTTAAACTCCGTGAACTGCGCGGGGTGAGATATGATATTCGCGGTCGTAAACCGTGAGGGACAGGTACGGGTGACGCTTGCGTTGAGGAGTATTTCGTTCCGCCCGTTCGGCGCGGCGATGTCTATCGGGTGGAGAATTGTTCATCCATACAGTCCCGTATGACGTATATGGATAATTCAAACCTCGCAAATTCCGTTCACAACGATAGTGAGTCAGTGTGATGTCAAACCAAATGATAAATAATATGTCGAGTGCGATTCCGCTGGAAGCATCGGTATTACCTGTGCCGCCTTTGTCTGCGGTTAGTGTTTTGTTTCCGAAGTTACATCGGGTTTCGGAGGTTAGACGTATGCAAAACATATCACTGGCGGTAGTGGCACAACAACTGGGGATAAGTGTCGTGGAGGCACGTGAACAGGAACAGCCGGATTCTGATATGACAATCGCCCAATTGCGGCGCTGGCAGGAGTGTTTGGGTGTCCCGATAGCGGAACTTCTGATAGACCTAGACGAATATCCAGACAATCCAATACGCCGTCGCGGTGAGTTGGTACGTGTGATGAAAAGTGCGAAGACGATTCTGGAACGCAGCAAAGAAAGTTCAACAAAAATAATGGCACAAAATCTGGTTGACCAACTGATAGAAATAATGCCGGAACTGGCATTTATCACGTCGTGGCCTTCGGTAGGACAGTCGAGAGAGCCAAAGGACATAGGATTGGCGGGCAAATACAGATTCGACCCCAATATAGCAAAAATGTTAGAAAACGGGCAGTGAAATATTAGTACCGATAATCGTTCCCCGTTCCATTGATAGTCGTGACTCTTGTTTTATGCAGTGAACGAATACCTCAATAAAATTAACCATACTGTGCACGGTTGAAAATTGTTTGTGTCGTGATGTGGTCGTAACCAAACTTAATTCGGATAAACAAAAGACAAACAACTTGCCTACTGGGGTTTTAAGCAAAAGTATTATCACATCTCCCTCGCTTGTTGGTAAGCATTTCACGGCGATTTGTTTCAGTTTGGCGATTCGTCCCGCGTGTCGCCATCAATTCCAGCAAGTCGAAGAGCCGTAAGAGTACAAACAAGCCGAACAGGAAAGAGAACAAAAAGCACTCAAACTACAAAGCAATCTTCTCGAAGCTACCTTTCGTGCTTCCGATGACGGACTCTTTGCCGTCATTGATGGTATCTTACCTATCGCAAATCCAGCGTACGATGAATTTTTTCCCGGTTGGGTACAAATTTGCCGATACGGTCAGCCGCTTGAAGAAATATGGGCGTTCTATGATAAGTACGTCATTGATACCGATTATAAAATGTCACTGATATCTAATCTCCGTAAGACCCATGAGACGCAAAGCGGTATCATTCATCTTCGTAACGGTAAATTCATTCACATAACCGGACAATTTATTGAGACAGGTTTCGGTAAAAGCGGCGAAGCGGAATTCTGGACGCTTCAGGATATTACCCAACGAACCGAATATGAACAATCGCTTGAAATTCAGCAAAAGGCGATGGAACATATCTCGCTTGCGATTTGCCGAGTGTCAAAAACGGGGCAGTTCATTTATGCTAATCACAGTGCCGCAAAACTGCTTGGTTGCGGTACAGCGGAAGAGTTGCTCGGTCGGAGCGTTTGGGAATTTGGTCCGTCCAAAAATCAGGATGATTGGGAAACATATTGGCAAAGTATTGTCGAAGTGAACTCAATTGCCGTCAACGGTGACATCCGCCGTCTGGACGGTTCTACATTTACGGCAAACATTCACTGCGACCACGTCGAATATGAAGGAAAAGAATTTGCTGCCTGTTGTATTCAAGACCTGACCGAACAAACGAGACGTATCGCTGCCGAACAAGCAACGGGCGCGAAGTCACAATTTCTCGCTTCGATGAGTCACGAAATCCGAACGCCGCTCAACGGTATCATCGGTTTTTCAGACTTGCTTATGAGTACCGAGTTAGACGCGACACAGTTGCAGTACGTCAAGTTGCTGCAAACTTCCGGCGGGTATCTGCTGTCGCTAATAAACGATATTCTTGACTTCTCAAAAATCGAAGCGGGTAAACTTGAAATCGAAAACATTGAGATTGATTTAACGCAACTCATTCACGGAGTTGTCGGGATGTTGACACCGAAGGCAAACGAAAAGGCAATAGAAATAAGTTGCGATATTGTAAACAAGTTACCGGAAATTGTCATCGGCGACCCAGTGCGGCTTCGGCAAGTGCTGGTCAATTTGGTGAGTAACGCGATTAAGTTCACCGGACAGGGCTTTGTACGAATTGTCGCCGAAACATTGAAAGACGCGGCTGTCGGCGGCGAAGTGCAAGTCAAATTTTCGTGTATTGATTCCGGTATCGGTATTCCGTCGGAAGGAATCAGCAAGTTGTTCAAATCGTTTTCGCAAGTCGAAGCGGGAACGACGCGGAAGTACGGCGGTACCGGTTTGGGATTGGCGATTTGTAAACAACTCGTCGGTTTGATGGGCGGCGAAATCGCCGTGAAAAGTACGGAGAATGTTGGTTCGGAATTTTGGTTTGTGTTACCGTTCAAAAAAGGAATAGCGAGACAGCAGACAGTTGTCGCTCAACCAGTTAGCCTCGATACCGAAGACACGGCTTTCTTTGCTGATTGCGGTACGATTTTAGTCGCTGACGACAACAAGATTAACCAGATTGTTGCTGGTGAAATTCTGAAACGGGCGGGATTCAAATTTGATGTAGTCGATAACGGGCAAGAGGCAGTTGACGCAGTCAGAAACAAAAAATACGCGGTCGTTTTGATGGACTGCCAAATGCCGGTACTGAACGGCTACGAGGCAACGAAGCAGATTCGGAAAATGGAAACCGACACACACATCCCGATTATCGCTCTAACGGCAAACGTTATGAAGGAAGACGCGCAGATGTGTCTGGATGCTGGTATGAACAGTTATTGTGCAAAGCCGATAGACCCGCCGGAGTTGATGGCGGAGATTAGACGGCAGTTAGGATTGAAACAGTAACTGCAACCCAAAACGGGGTGACGGTAACATTGGCTTGTCTG
The DNA here is from genome assembly GCA_031287585.1 of Planctomycetaceae bacterium. GTDB lineage: Bacteria > Planctomycetota > Planctomycetia > Pirellulales > Thermoguttaceae > UBA8133. The sequence goes on from JAITST010000075.1 coordinate 13,858, forward strand.
TGTTGACATAGTTGGCTTATCGACTAAAATTTAGCGGAAGATATTTTCAACCGGATGCGTTATGATTTCCATTGTCTGGTTTCATTCACTTTTTACTCCATTGGTGTAACATGGCAAAATCTTGGTACTACTACGATAATGCTGTTAAGAAATGTGGTCACGTTTCGTCAACATAACTTAAATCGCTCGCCGACCAAGGTGTTGTAACTCCGTCAACAAAAATTGCTAACGACGATGGCAAAGAGGCGGTTGCTGAAAAAGTCAAAGGTCTTTTTTTGCCGCCGTCTGATACTCCGGCTACGTCACCGAAAGTTGTACCGGCTTCGTCTAAACCGTATCAGCAGAAACCATCTCAACCAAAACCAATTCCGCAGAAACCAGTTGGTGAACCAATTCCACCGACCCCATTTGATAAAGCATTTCCGCCGTCTTCAGACAGAAAAAATCTGGACGAGTTATTCTCTGATAGATACTTACTAATTTTGTATCCTCACAAAAAAAAACGGAATTTTATTTTCACTCTTGACAAACTGATATAAAGAAAGTACAATATTCGAATGATGCGTTTTACTAGCGTTCCAGATAACCAGCAAGTATTTGACGCAAGTGGGCTTGCCTCGTCATTACGGCTTGGTATAATAATGTTGAATGAGTTGACAGAGAAGCAACAAATTAACTTAACGGGAAAAAAATATGCAAGTATTACTTGATATACCCAAAAGTAACGCTCCTTTTGTCTTGGAGTTGCTGGACAGATTGTCGCTCAAAGCAACTAAGTTGCCAGCGAAAAAGTTAAGTCCAAAGGACAAAAAGAAAGCCGAAGTATTGGAAGGATTACGCAATGCCGTCAACGAAATCAAGGCAGGAAGAAAAAAGCCCAAGATGCCAGAGAATTCCTCAAACGGTTATAGCATCCAACAAATTCCGTCTTACGGAAATGAAGTCAAACGGCTTGTCAAAAAATATCCATCACTGAAAGGCGACCAAAGGTAAAGGGAAATCCGGCGGCGCGAGGATAATAACACATACGATTGTTGTAAATGAAACTGTTTATTTGTTTTCCATTTACGACAAGTCCGAACAATCAGCGATTACCAACACTGAACTCGAGCGGCTGTTGGC
>JAITST010000283.1 GCA_031287585.1 Planctomycetaceae bacterium
ACACTATCGTGAACCTTCGCGGTCGTCACGCCGTAACCCCATATCAACTTCCAAACCGCGTCAACCCACGGGTGGTTTTTGTAACCGAAAAACGACGCATCGCCCTTCTTCGTCCAACTCGCATCGCAATCCTTCTGTGCAAGTTTATGTTTGTTATGCTCAAACGATTCCGGCACTTCGCCTTTCTTGAGTTGTGCGTTCTCCTCTTTCGTATTATGCTGACGCGGAACTTCAACAAAAGTGCCGTCAACGAGCGTGCCACCTTGCGGTTTGATGCCTTTCGATTCGAGCATTTCGAGAAACTTGTCGAAGAGAACTTCGTCGAGATGAGCGTTCTTCATCTGTTCTGCAAAGAGCCAAATCGTTTTCGCATCGGGAATGGTGTGATAAGGAGTGATGCCGAGAAAGTCCTGAAACGTTTTGCGGTCGCGAATGAAGAACTCGGTCATCTCGTCGGAGAGATTATATTGTGATTTGAGGACGATAATTTTGAACATCAAGACGACATCGAAGTACGGTCATCCGCCGTTGGGCTGCGGCTTGCGCAACACGGCGAGCAGGGGACGAAATGCTTCCCAATCGACACCGGAAGCGAGGCGTTTGAGAAAACTGTTGAGTTGGTAAAGTTTGTCGGTATTGGTTTTGGCGGCGATAAAGTTCGGTTGCATCGTAATTATCATGAAAAATAGACGTTGATAAAATTAAAAACGACTTCATTATAGCAACTATTAAAATCCCGGCAAGTTATTAGAGGTGCCCTTTACTGATTATTTCAAGATTTATGGACTATTCGAGTTTAGGAAAACTGTCGCAAGGATACTTTTCGTTAAGGAGAAGTATTACAATAATTAAGCCAACCCGAATGCCGCTTCACACATGTATCGTACCCGCTGTCCGGCGACTTTGCAGGATGATTCAAAAATCCCGATTATTTCGGAAATTACGGGGATTTCGACCTTGCCGCCAATCGTTGTTTTTGTTACAATCAGGCAAGTTGTTCGTTTCTATTTTTTTCCTTTTCGATGGAATTTTTCCAATGCGTAAATCTATAACTTGTTTTGTTGCGTGTGTTATTATTACGTTTTCTGGTGCGTTGCCTGAATATGTCAATGCGAAAACTTACGCGGTAAACGACTACGTAAAAGTTATCCTGAATGAAGAACCAGAGGACAAGAAGGTAACTATTGATTGTAGAATTAAAACGGTACTGCCAGACGGCTCAATGGAATTGGAAGGAACAGAATGGCGTAAAATTGGTGAAAATGTGACAGCACTACACATTAGAGGCACAATAGTACAAAGCGATATCGGGGGGAATAACATAGTAAACGGCAAAAACATTTCGAACTCGGACATCTACGAAGTACCATATATTGCGGCTGTTGAACAGGCGGATAGCAAGCCCGTAAAAAAGAAGAAGCACACGAAAACGGTACCGAATCAGATAGCGAAGGCAGTGTTTTTCGCTGGTGAAACATTTGAAGGCGAAAATTTAGCGATTGGAGTAGCGGCGATTTGCGGTGTCAACCCGAACGACGATGATTTTTTTACCGTAAATATTGATGGTGTGTACTTTGGAGTAATGCAGGAAAATAGCAACAAAAAACACGAAAACGGCGGTACTTGGTTACTCCTTTACGGTGAACGCGACAAGGTACTGGAACTATACAATATGTTCAAACAGATTGCCGCATCCGGTGAAAAATAACGTGTGTAATCACTGTTCAACCAATTATATTATGTGCCTTACATCAAGTGATAAGAATAAAATTTTTATTAACTGCTTGGATAAACCAGCAGTGATAAGTGATGTGTTGTTACACATTCATAACGCTTTCACTGTAAAAAATTACGATAGCATTGTCATTATTTTTCCCGAAAAATATAACAGTATTTCCCCAAACATTGCCGTGCCGCTTACTGGTATTCTCGAATACTACAAGACAGAAAGACACATCAATTTTCAACTTGAAAACGAATCCAAAATTTTAACGAGGACACACCTTCTTTCTCCAAAACAATATAAAGAAGACCCGTATGATTATTCGTCAGTCTTAAATACCGTATGGAAATTTGAGACATCAAACGAAGTCAATGGCTTGGTACGTTCTGTTGTACAGTAATTAGAGCAAAAAACTCAGTTTGAAACAGGCGTATTATTGGGAATAGATTGGTGTTTGAACGAAGTGATGGATAATGTGCTACAACACTCTGCACCCGAGTCAAACTGCTCGCCGGTTGGATATGTTATGGTGCAAGTAAATCCGAAAAATAACTACGTCATTTTCTGTATTAGCGATTTTGGTCAAGGAGTCCAAAAATCGTTACAACATTTGCCCTCACCGCCGAAAAATTCTGTTGACGCTATTACCAGAGCGATTCAGGAAGGTGTTACGCGGGATAAAAAATCGGGCAGGGTAATGGACTTTGGGGACTACATAATATCTTGCGTCTCAATATCGGACAACTGACAATTACTTCCGGTGACGGTGCGTGGATATTCGATGGTAAAAGCACGAGTACAAAACAAGAACTCCCATTTTTGAACGATGACAACAAAGGAATGATTGTTGATTTTCAGGTTAATCCGAAACAAAAAGTCTCGATTGCCGAAGCACTTAACGGATATTCACCGGTCAAATTGCGGTTGGAATCGTTAGAAAACGAAACGGGCGAACAGATTATATTCGTACTGAAAAACGAAGCAAGCGGAACTGGTACACGTCAATCGGGAATAATGTTGCGGAACCGTATTTTGAACGCGGCAGTTGAATCGCCGTTGCGGATAGTTATTGATTTCAGCGGCGTGCCAGTTATTGCGTCGGCTTTTGCCGATGAACTGATTGGTAAACTTGTTATCGAACTCGGTTTCGTTGGTTTTACCCAGCGGATTCAACTAAAAAATATGAACGAAATCATCACTCCCATCGTCAACCGTTCCGTCGCCCAACGTATCGCGGAAGCATTTTGACGCAGCCAAACCAAACTCCGCCCGAAACATCAAACTCCCCATTCCTCTTGCGTTCTCAACTCTCCTAGCACGTCGCCCACTTTTATATTGTAACCCCTCATAAATGAACTCGCGTCCATCATTTTTCTCCCGTCGGGGTGAACACGTTCTATTCTCACACAGCCGTCTTTCGTTGCTACTATCAGCACATCTCCGTCCGCTACCAGTACCGTTCCCGGACTACCGCCAGTTACTTGCGGATGGGCTACCCGTGAAAACGGTCCTACTTTCAGACGTAACGTTTTCCCGTCCGCTGAATGCCAGAACGTGTATGACGCAGGCCACGGGTACATCGCACGGTAGTGGTTAAGAATTTCTTCCGACGACACACTCCAATTTATCAGACCATCCTGTTTTTTGATTTTCGGAGCATACGTTACGCCGCCCGCTTGCTGCCCGATGATTTGCAGATGCTCACCCGATTCCATTTTGTCGATTGTTTTGAGAACCATATCCGCACCAATTTGCGATAAGTTCCGTTCGACTTCGAGTACCGTCTCTTTCGCACCAATTGCAACCGGTCCGCTCGACGCGATTATCGGGCCGCCGTCCAGTTGCGATGTCATACGTATAATGCTTACCCCCGTGTATTGTTCGCCGTTAAGTATCGCCCAGTGAACTGGTGCCGCACCGCGATACTTCGGCAACAGCGAGCCGTGAAGGTTGATACCGCCTAGTTTCGCCGACGACAAAATTTGGTCGGACAGAATTTTACCGAAGTCACAAACGAACAACAATTCGGTTTCGGCGAGGTAAATGAAACGGTAAAATTTGAACGAGTTGACGTTGTCGGTGTAGAAAATATCGATTTTTTTCTCAATAGCGATTTTCTCCATCGGCGACATCTCGCGGCTGCGGTGACGACCGCCCTCATGCCGCACTGACTTACGGTCTTCGGGCGCGTGCGACTCCGTACTCATCGGTTCGTGCGAAGCGATAGAAACAAGTCCCTGTACTTCGTGACGCGGATTAGCAGCAATCAGTTTTTTGAAAGTCGGAACAGCAAACTCGCCGGTTCCCATCACCATTATCTTCATAAAACATTCTCACAACAGGACAGTTCGGGGTAAAAAACACCACATAAGCATACAAAAAAAAACGGTTTATGCAAGTACGGCGGCGGGAAAAATAAAAATACAGTGAGTATATTAGTATCTGCCCACCAGATTCATCATCAGAATTTCGGAGGCTCTTTTTAGCGGGTTTTGTACTTCGTCAACTTTTTTTAGAAGGTCGTCTAGTTCTCTTTTTGTTTTTGCTAGTGATTCCGGGTTCATTAGCCAGTTTGCTAGTATTGATGCCGCATCTTTTGAACGATTTTTGTTTGTTAAAAATTCTGGAAATAGCATTTGTTCACGGTCATCTTGGCTTGGTTCGGCAGGTATTATTATTTTTGATTTGTCGTATAGAAACGAGTCGGGGTTGTTTGGGGTTGCCTGGTCTGTTGCCAGTATGTTTACCAGCGTTATGAATTTTGAACGTCTGAACAACCTTTGGATTAAGTGTCCTGCTGAACTTACTCTGTAATATACTACGGTTGGTTTGTTGCTTGCCAGTAGTTCCATAGTTACGCTGCCCGATACCGCCATACAACAGTCGGCGGCTTGTATCAGTTCGGCAGTTTTGTTTGCGTAAACCGCGATTGCTTTGTTTGTTTTTTGTTTCTTGTTACGTTCTGCGATTCGGTTTGCTACCCAGTCCGCTTGGTCTTGGTTGAACGCTGCTACAAACACACGAACGTTCGGACTTGATTGGTGAACGATGTCAACCGCGTCGAGCATATCGTCTGTGTTACGTGTTACCTCGCTGTTGCGTGAACCGGGTAACAACGTTAGGATTTGGCAGTTTGCGTTTTCTTTGAAGAACAAATCCAGAAACTCAGTATCATACTTCTTACTGCGCATTTCGTAGAAAAACGGGTGACCGATGAAGTCTGTCTTGATGTTGTGTTGGTTAAGCCAACGCTCCTCGAAACGTAACGGGACTAGTGTGTGATTGATTAGCCGCTTCATTTTTTTTACTCGCCATTGCGCCCACGCCCAGATTTGCGGCGGCATAAAATAGAATACTGGGATGTTGTGTTTTCTTGCGGCTGCCGCGACGTGCCAGTTAAAGCCCGGATAGTCCACCAGAACTACCGCGTCCACTTGGTTTGCCGTGAAGAATGCTTCCGCTCGCGCAAGTAACTTACGATACTTGAGGTAGTGACTGACCGCTTGTGCAAACCACATTATCGAATGTTTCGTCATATCGGACAACAATGTACAACCAGCGTTCTGCATACATTCGCCGCCAAAACCTACAATGTCGGCATCAGGTGCTAATTGGCGTATTTCTTTTATCAAACCGCTGGCGTGAATGTCGCCGCTTGGTTCGCCTGCGGAGAAAAAAATTCGTAGCATAAATTTACTTTGGTGTGTTCACTGATATTATTTTCACACATCACAACACAAACGATTTTCAATTGTGTTGTGTTCGATATATTTTCTGTGAACGTTTACGTTATTGTCCACATAGTTTCGCCCGGTCGGTCTTCGAGAGTTACTCCTATTTCATTTAGTTTGTTGCGGATTATATCGGCTGTTGCGAAATCTTTGTTTTTCTTGGCGTTGGTACGCATTTCAATTAGTAGTTGTATTAACTTGCCGACCAGTTCGTTTGAACTGGTATTATCACTTTCTTGCGGCGGTTCGCGGAACAAACCCAGCGTTAAACCCAGTTCGCGCAGTACCGTTGCACCATGAATTAGCGGCGCGATTGATTTTTTGTCAGCGGTTGTTTCCAGTTTACTGTCGTCAATGAATTTGTTCAATGTTCGCAACAGGTCAAACAATACACCAATCGCACCGCCGGTATTGAAGTCATCATCCATCGCATCGAGGAACTTTGTACGGTATTCGGCAACCGATTCACAAAGCGGAGTTTGTGCTTTTACTTTGTCGCCGTCTGTGCGAACTTTTGCGGCTTCGAGTACGTAGAACGATTGTCCGGTAAGTTTGTCGAAACGTTTTGCGAAACGGTAAAATGTTTCGAGACCTTTACCAACTTCTTCGATTCGTTCAAAACTGAAGTCTATCGGACGACGGTAGTGCGATGAGAGCAGGAAGAACCGGATTGTTTCCGGTTTGAATTGTTTGAGCATATCGCGGAACGCACTCGCTCCTTTCGACTTGCTGATTTTTCCCGCCTCTTGTGATTCGAGATTATCTTCCTCGGCACTGTGTGTTTTACGTCCGCCAACTTTACCGACTTCACTTGACGCTTGCATCAGTCCGTTGTGCATCCAGTATGTACACATTGGTTTGCCGTGACACGCTTCGCTTTGTGCGACTTCGTTTTCATGATGCGGAAATACCAGGTCAAGCCCGCCGCCGTGTATGTCGAACGTTTCACCAAGTAATTCGCAACTCATTACGGAACACTCGATGTGCCACCCGGGGCGTCCTTTACCCCATTGAGAATCCCACGATGGTTCGTTTGGTTTTGCTGATTTCCAGAGTGCGAAATCAAATGGCGAATGTTTACGCTCTGCGGTACCGCCGCCTTCACCTAGCATTGATTCGAGCGTTCGATGTGATAACTTTCCGTATTCGGAGAATTTACCGACATCGTAGTAAACGTCGCCGTCGGATTCGTATGCGAAACCTTTGTCAATGAGTTTTTGTGTGAAGTTGATGATGTTGCCGATGTGTTCGGTTGCCTTTGGGAATGCGTCAACAGATTCCTTGACACCCATTGCTTCGAGATTACGCCAGTAGTCGGCAGTCATTTCGTCAGCAACAGCAGCCATCGGGATACCGCGTGTGTTTGCTTCGGTGATTAACTTGTCGTCAACATCGGTTATGTTTATGATGAGTTTTACAACGTAACCGCTGTAAGTCAGATAACGTTTGATGGTGTCGAAGATGACGGGACCAACCATGTGACCGATGTGCGACGGTTTGTAAACAGTCGGTCCGCAAAGGTATATTCCGACTTTGCCGGATTGAACTGGTTTGAATTCTTCTTTCGTTTTAGTTAGTGTGTTGTAAACTCGCATCATTTTGTTGTTAAGTTTTTAAGTGATGAATGTGTTGGTAAAAATGTTTCAAATTGAAAGCACAACCTTAAACTTTCGCAATTGCCGCGAAGTCTGCGAATGCTTTGAAATAACTTTCAAACGAACCAATATCGTAACGCCGTTCGGATTGGTTCATCGTAACGCCGTAAAATTTTCTGCCGTTTGCCAACATCCGTCTAATCGCATCCGTCAACTGAATATCACCGTTTTCGTCCGGCGGTGTGTCCTTAATGTAATCGAAAATCAGCGGTGAAAAAACGTAACGTGCCGCGACCGCCAAACAACTTTGTACCGAACCAACCGCTGGCTTCTCAATTAAATCCTTCAGTTCAAATGTTCCGTCTGCGTCAATTGTTCTACCTTGAATCGCGATACCGTAACGGTCAATCTCATACGGCAAAACGTTGTCAACCGCAATTATCCCGTCAATGTGTTGACAATTTTCGTACAGCGTAATCATTCGTTGAACAATCATTGACCGTTGCTTCAAACCGAGAATCGTGTCACCAAGCGCGACAACAAACGATTGCTTACCGACAAACGGTGCCGCACAAAGAACCGCGTGACCGAGTCCGAGTTGATAACGTTGCCTCATATAACAGTATTCGGCGGCTTCACGTTCAAACGCAAGTTCAGCCAACTCATCCTCGCGACCATGCAAACGCAGATATTCGATGAGTTCGGGATTGATGTCGAAATGATTTTCAATCGCGGTCTTGCCGTTGCCCGTGATAAACAGCAACCGGTTCACGCCGCAAGTGATAAGTTCCTCAACGACGTACTGAACAATCGGTTTGTCAGCGACCGGCAACATCTCTTTCGGTTGACTTTTCGTCAGCGGCAACAAACTCGTACCGCGACCAGCAACAGGAATCAGGGCGAAGTTTATCATTGAATAATAGTAAAACGGAACTGTTCGATGTAGGGGCGAATAATTATTCACCCGTCAGACGTTGTCACCGCGAAAGGGCGAACGATTGTTTGCCCTTACGTATGCTCTATCCTTCATTCAAAACTTCCTCGATTTTTTTCAATGCTTCATCGGCTTGCTCTTGCCAAATCGCACGGAACGGTTCGATCAATGTTTTCGCGTCCTCAAAACACTTGTTTGCCGCCGCCTTATCACCTTTATCACTGAACGTCAGGATTTTATCCTCTATGAGTTGTGCGATAACGTGCATCGGAGCGAGCATATCATCGCCAAATTGTGACATCACCTCCAAATCAAGGTCGCTTATTTCAGTGTTCACAGTGCCCAGAGCCGTATCAAGTGCCTTAATCGCCTCATCGTAGCGACCAGCCCGACGCAACAAGTCGCCGCGAGTATTGAGCAACATAGCATACTGGAAACCAGCACCGTCCGGTATATCAGAACCGTCACCAAAAAATTCATTAATCACTTCGTCGCACAACTTTAATGCCTCATCATCCCGACCGCGTTGCGACAACATCTCCATATAATGTTGCGACGAATCGAGATACGCTTCCTGTGCCTCGACATTCGTCTTTTCCTGTGCTAATCGCCGCATTATGTCGAGACCTTGCGTAACCGTTTTCAATACTACGTCAAATTCTTCTTTTTCCTTTTCCTCCGATTCAAACTCAACTTCATCATTGAGATAAGCATCGAACGTTGCCGAACATTTATCAATCAACGTTTCCGCGAGCAACAACTCGTGTTCCAATTGACCGATGTCGATTAACTCAACAAGCAACCGCATCGTTCTGTTATACAGGTCTGTAATTTTGGCAATCGGCTGTCCGGTCTCACGCATTAGGAACGCCTGTTCCAAACTAACGAGAGCCATATCGTAGCGGGTATCACTTAGGTCTGTGATTTTTTCCAGCGCGCGATAACGAATAAATGCGTCATCAAGTGCCTTTGCCGCTTCACCGTTGTCACCAACTTCACGATAGATACAACCGCGATGATACTGAATCTGCGCGACTTCATACATCGCATCGCCGTCCTGACGACCAACCAAATCTTTCAGTGCATCTTTCGCTTTTGACAAACTAGCGAGAGCATCATCATGGTCACCGAGATTTGCCAGAAGTCTACTGACATCAACATACAACTCGGCAAGGTGACGTGCTTTGATGTCATTATTGTTAATGTCAGGCATCGCGGTCAACAAACCGATTGCGTTTTCGTAAGCGGAAACCGCGTCATCGACTTCGTAACTTTCAATTTTCTGTGTTGCGAGTTTTGCGTAAAGCCCAATCAATTCCAAACTCTGCTCTTCTGTCCGAGACTTGTTCTGAGCAAGAACGGCAATCTCATTTTCGGTATCCGCGTACGCTTCCGACAATTCATCGCAATCATCTGAATCGTCCTCTTCATCACCGCCATCGCAGTGTCCACACTTGCACAGTGTTCCTAACACAGGCAAAGCCGCAGCACACGCTAATGCCAAAAATCCAATTGAAAACGAAAACGAACTACTAATAAATCCAGCGGGAATAAGCATTGGAATCTCCAATCAATTTAGTACAACAATTATTAAAGTGTTACCGTGAACGGTCAACGACCGTGTCACACCATTATCACACAAAGCAATGGTTCAAAGACAAAATCAGGCGAAAACACCAACTTCGTCTCAAAAACCGAAAGCAGGAACAAGAAGTATAAACCAAACCGCAAACTAGTGCAAGCAAGCCCCCCCAAAAAAAATTTTGTGCCATTTCCCGCCTTTCAGACGCAGTTACGGTTACAAGTACCGACACTATACCTTCCAACATCGTTAAAAAGTTCACGGTGTTGAAGAGCCGTTCCATATTAGTTTACCCGTGACAACAGCGAGGCTTTGGCAATTTCAACCACGTCAGACATTCGCTACGTCTATCCACCGTCTTGTAATTTACTCCGAATCCATTCTTGGTCGGTTTCTGACAGGAGTTTGATGTCTATGAATGCGGCACGTCCGGTTGTAATTTGTAGATTTACTCTGTTGTCTTGTAGATTTATGAATTTTGCTACAAACGTTTTTCCCTTTTCGGGAATTGTCCACGTGCGAAAATCGTTACTGTTTTTTGCATTATTTTTTGTGGCGTACTGGGCACCTCTAATAACATCGAATTCTATCAAAAAAAAATACACAATAGGGGTGAATTTTTTCACACATTTCGGTTGCTGGTATTCTATTTTTCTCCGTTTTGACGGCAGATTTGTGCCGTCCAAACGGAGTATCTCCCTGCTAATCCACT
>JAITST010000313.1 GCA_031287585.1 Planctomycetaceae bacterium
ATTATCAAGCAACTTGTCGAAAGAACGGTTCCGTGCGGTAAAAACCTGCGTATCTTTGTGTTTGCCGTCCTCTACAAAGAGCAGCAAAATTTAAAAACAATAAATTTATGACACGACCAAATTTTTCCGGCGATGTAGTTATACTAATATCGTTTACATAGATATGTAGTCGTACTGTTACGATATTCCCTCGCCCAGTTTTTCGGCACGTTGCAGAGCGTCCGTTTTGATGATGTCGCTTTTTTCGTTCACACTGGTTACTATAATTTGTCCAGCATCTTTCCAGTTTAGATAATTGGCTACGAGTTCGTAAGACTTTACGAGTCCCGCGAAACTAGATTCTTTGTCGTCTTCGCCGCAAACCAAAAGGACACACTGCGCGATTTTCAATTCCCGTTTGGCAACGAAGAAGGAATAAAACTTGTCGATGGCGGCTTTCAACTGCGCCGGAAAGGAAAACCAATAGAGCGGCGTTGCGAATACTATCATCTCGGCTTTTTCTACAAGCGTCGCGAGTTCGTTGAAGTCGTCGTGAAAGACACACGCCGTTCCCTTACTGAAACAGGCATTACAAGCGGTGCAGCCCTTGATGTTTTTATCAGCGGTTGTATATTTCGTAACCGTGTTTCCCGCCCGTTTCGCTCCCGCGACGAAGGCATCCGCCAACAGGTCACTGTTACCGCCTTTGCGGGGACTTCCTGTTAAAACCAGAATGTTCTTTGACATTTTTCTCCTTTGAAATAATGAAATAACAGTTTGAGTTAAATAAAACCTTGACTCTCAATCAACGATATAAAACTTCCGTACAAATCTTCATACGTACTACTCAATTGTGAATTTGGGAAGAAAACTTTGTCTTCCCGAATCATTTCCGACACCGCCGGTTCGATGCCGTTGAAGTATGCACCAATCGCCGCCATCATTGCCGCACCGAATGCCGCGTTGCTTGCTGACACCATCCGTCTGTTTACTCTGCCCGTCACGTCTGCCCTACACTGCATCCATTCGTCAAACTTGCAACACGCTCCGCCCGAATAAATGTCGCCGCTCGCGTCAACATCCGCCAACTTCTTCAAACTGTCGTAACACAACCGTTCGAAAAACGCAGTTCCCTGCAAACAACTCGCGAATTGCGAAACACGATTATCCGTTGCGGGCGTGATAAAACCTTCCGCCGATGTCGAACAAAAAGGAAACGTCTCATTCTTCCGAACATTCGGATACGCGAGATATTGCGTCGGCAGATTCTTAACCGCTTCAACACTTATCGCGTCAATCATCGACTTATCAAACCAAACGTTCATCCATTCACTACCCGTCTGACTTTCCGTCGAGAAAAACCAAATATGGTTCGGTAGTTTGAACATTCGCACCATACAGTTTGGATAACTAATCATTCGTCGGCTCATCCCGCGAATGTGAAGTTGGTCGTCAATCTCGGTATAAAAGTCGCCGGGGCGTTTCGTACCGGCGGCAAGAAACGCGGCAGTCGCTGATGCCGTTCCCATCACAACACTCATTCCCGCAGGCAAACCGGTAGCCGCCGACGCTTTCGCGGAAACCTTACCAATCGGCGAACCAAGTGCAACAAGACGCGGCAAACGTTCACGGACACTCAAGTGCATATCGTAGTCGAGCCAATCAGGCCAAACCTCGTCAATCAAATCACAACCCGTGTCCGCCGCGATTGAATACTCTGTCACATCAGGTTCACCTTTGAGCATACCGATAATGTAGTCGATATGGTGCATAAAAATTGCGTTCTCGTAAGTCTCTGGAAAATTCTCTTTTATCCAGCAGATTTTCGCAATCGCGTCGGTAGAACGAAACGGAAAACCGCGCCGCCGACAATGTTCCTGCCCCTGATAATTCAGCCCCGTCAAAACATCCGCCGCACGCGAGTCCTCCGCAAGAATCGCGGGCATCAGCGATTTTCCCGCTCTATCCATTGTCAACAAAATTCCCGGCTGTCCGCAAACAGATACCGCTTTCAATTGCGATGGCGAAACAACAAGCGAACGTGCTTTGGACATCATCTGCCCGAGAGCGATACGTGTAGCACTCCACCAAATTTCGGGATGTGTCTCAATATAACCATTTGGGCTAGACGCAATAGCGGGCGAATAAACCGACGACGACTCACCAAGCAACTCGCCGTGTTCAGTAACAACACTGACATTCACTCGGTTTTGAGCCAAGTGAATACCAACGAACACCGCATCTTTGGTGGGCTTCGGAGAATTAAAGGATTGGTCAGTTGACCCGGCAATATCTGACATTGAATTTGTAATCCTGATGAAACTAATGTTACCCGTGAAAAACGGTTCAAACAAACCGCACTCAGCAGATTCTAACATTTAGACGCACTTATGTCAACACGGTTAATTACTTAATCCAAAATTTCGGGGTGAACACAAAAACGCATCCGACTTCCTAAACGAGACGGAATATGTTACAATCGACGCTCGTTTTCCTACTCTTTCCGTATCAGCAATACAACCAACAATGCAACAATCCAAAACTATATTCCAACTTTCACGTGCCGGTAATCGTGCGGCTGCATTTCCAAAGTGTGACGTGCCGGAGCAGCCGCTTGATAAACTTTTTCCGTACAACCAACTCGCTGCCGCCTCGCCGCCGTTGCCCGAATTGTCCGAGGTAGATGTCGTTCGTCACTACACTCGTCTCGCCGACAAAAATATGTCTGTCGATGCAAACTTCTATCCGCTCGGTTCCTGCACGATGAAGTACAATCCTAAACGTAACGAACGTCTCGCGGCGTTATCGTGTTTCACCGGTCTGCATCCGAACCAGCCAGCAGATACCGTGCAAGGGCAACTGCGGATTCTGTACGAACTGCAACAAATGCTCGCGGAAATCAGCGGGCTGCCCGCTGTCTCGCTTCAACCCGCCGCTGGTGCGCACGGCGAGTTGACCTCGCTGCTAATCGCCGGTAAATTTCTCACCGAAAAGTTTGGTGTTGGTAAAAAAACAACGGTACTGATTCCAGATTGTGCGCACGGTACAAATCCCGCGAGTGCCGCAGTCGCGGGTTTCAAGACGGTTGAAGTGAAAAGCACTGCCGCTGGTCAGACTGACCTCGACGACTTACGTTCCAAACTGAACGACACGGTTGCTGTCTTAATGATAACAAACCCGAACACGTTAGGTCTGTTCGAGAAGAACATCAAAGAGATTTGTGAGATGGTACACGCGGTCGGCGGTTTGGTGTATAACGACGGCGCGAATATGAACGCTATCTGCGGCATAGTTCGACCGGGTGATTTTGGTGCGGATATGATGCACTTCAATGTTCACAAAACGTTCTCAACTCCGCACGGCGGAGGCGGTCCCGGTGCGGGACCAATCGCGGTAAAACAGGAACTAGCACCGTACTTGCCGATTCCGCTTGTCGGGAAAACAAAAGGCGGAAAGTATGTTCTAACTACTGATTGCCCGAAAACTATCGGTAAAGTTAGAACATTCGCTGGCAGTATCGGTGTACTGAACAGGGCGTACTTTTACTTGCGGACACTGGGAGCGAAAGGACTAAAAGAGATGAGCGAAAACGCTGTACTGAACGCAAATTACTTGTTGGCACTGTTGAAGGACTACATCGAAGTACCGGCGGGTGAGCGTTGTATGCACGAGTTTGTAGCGTCTGCGAACAAACTGAAAACAGATAAAGGGATAACAACAATGGACATCGCAAAACGCCTGATAGATTACGGCTACCACCCGCCAACTATTTATTTTCCGTTGATAGTGAAAGAGGCGATAATGATTGAGCCAACCGAAACGGAAACAAAAGAAACACTGGACACGTTCGCCAAAACGCTGATAGAAATACTGACAGAAGACCAAGCAACGTTACACGATTCTCCGCAAACAACAAAAATATCAAGACCAAACGAAGTAACGGCAGCCAAAACGCCGGTGTTGGCGGAGAAGTAAAAACGTACCTACTATGCTTTCACAACCGCGTCGTATTCTTGTTACTTCCGGACCTACCCGTGAGTATTTAGACCCTGTTCGCTTTTTGACTAACGCATCAAGCGGACGAATGGGAGCGGCTTTGGCTTGCGGGGTTTTGGAGCGTGGGTTGATGCCGGTTGTTGTTTCGGGACCGGTGGCGATTGAGTATCCTGTTGGGGCGGAGGTTCATAATGTTATTACTACCGATGAGA
>JAITST010000445.1 GCA_031287585.1 Planctomycetaceae bacterium
AAGGATTTGCGTTGTTCCTTGACGACAAGCATCCCCCGATACGTTTTTGATGTTCAATAATCAACATTTCGGGTTACGATTACATCGCGACACAAACAATTTTCAATCGTGTTCAGACAAAAAAAATTTGGACGAGTTATTATCTGATGGATACTTAGAGACGATGAACACAAAAAAAATAAAAGCCCCAAATAAGAGCAACCGCCGAAAAACGAAACATTGATACAAAAATCAGAACAGTAATCATCGCGAAAACACGTGACACAAGTTTCGCGTACCGCTGTACAAAGAAGAAACTAAAGAAAATAATAATGTTACCGCCAGCGTTGAAAAAACAAATTTTGAACAAACTACACGATGCCGTGATAATGGATTAAAAAATGTCGTCAAATTCATCACCAAGCGGACGGCGATTTTCAAGTTGTACCTGTTTTTGTACACCAAAATATAAATCAATATTTTTTTTGAGAATAAAATATGATAAAAATAAAATAATACCGTCAACAAAAAATAACCCAAATATCCCACCGATTTTCATTGCCCAGTCGGGGGATGTGCATATTATCCTAGTCATAAAAAAAGACCATACCGGCAATATAAATAGGTACATTGCCAACCAGTCCAACGATTCAAAGTGAATTTGCGTATAGTTAGAATTATCAATTTTAGGAGTTTGCATAATGGTTCACGAAGCAATATCAATTAGTGTTAGTATCATCCTGGAAAAATTCGACCAGATACAAAAGACAATCAACAACGTCGCCGCAAAGATTGAGACGGCGGGTGTCGGAATGGACAATTTTGCCAAAAATTCTATCGAAATGCAAGTACAAAAAGCGGAAAGTTTACAAAAAGACGTAAAATATAATGATGTTGTAACTGGTATCGGCAATGTTGCAAACAATATCAGCAAGATTGCGGCGGTAAAGAAAAATTATGACTGATTTGAATTATTTACTGTTGCCTAAATAATTCTATATGCAATACGAACTGTATCATTGACAAATTGGTTTAGAATTGTCATAATTATTTACTTGTTGTCGCTGATTTGTTTTTGCGACTTGACTTTTTAACATTTGACTGAGAGGATTTTAATTATGAGACGTTTTGTGATTATTTGTTGTGTTGTTTGCCTTGTTGTTGGTTGTAATGTTAAGGGACCTGAATTACAGGTTGATGTTTCGGCTATTGATACGTCACAAGCCGCTCCGGATAAAACAGTTTCTGACGTGCCGGAACAACCGTCTGAACCTGCGGCGGAACCGGCTAGCGTTATTCATGATGGCAAAACAATTTCAGAGAAGACTGTTGATGACGCTAATCTGCATAAAGCAGATGTTGGCGATGGAAAGCAAGGACGTTATGGTACAACGGGCGGACCTGCTGATATTATTACGGCACCAATTTCATCGCTCTTTGCTGCGAAAGAAATGATTGCTTTTCGTATTCAGATTCCTGATGCTCTCCGGCTTTATCGTGCTGAACACGACGGTAATAATCCTCCCGATGTCGAAACATTCAAGTCCGCAATTCTCGCACCAGCAAACATAAAGTTACCGGAATTACCAAAGAATAAAGAATATGTTTATGACCCGGAGAGCGGTGAGATGATGGTCAGGACATATCCGAATCGTTAGAGCGGGAAATGTTTGGGGCGGATCGAGTTGTTCGCCTCGCTTGGCTTTGTACTGATTTTTTAATTGGTCAAGTGCAGGCGAAAATCGCTCGACGAAGTGCCAAAAAGTTGTCATTTGTTGGGCGGATTCGCCTACACTGACCTATCATCCGTTATCCCGCTCATCGGCGCGGTATTGCAACAAGCCAAATCTTATCCATTATCATAAAGCCAAGAACAATCGCTAACGGCAAAACAGGAAGAATAATTCGACCATAACTTGAAAACGAAGCAGCCATAGAAGCAAAAATCATTGTAAAAGTTAACATCATACCAATCAAATGCAGCCAAGAACCAATCTTGTCTTGTCTTATGGATAAAGGCAACCATAGAACGGCATTGATGGCAAGGACAACATAGATTGCGCCAACCCGAATTTCACTGAACGCAACCCAAAAACATTTTTTTATTACATAACGTGCATAAGCCATTTTGTTCATTTTCAGCGTTGCAGATGTATAATCTTGCATCATTTTCATCGGGATCGGTTCGTCTTTATTTTGTATCACTTTGTCGATATTAGAACCGGCGAGCGATGAAAAAGGATATGTGCGGCGGACATATCCTAACGGACTATCAAGAGCATCAACCTCACGGTCAAACATCCAATTAGGATTTTTTATCTTTTCGGGATATTCTTTCTTGAAGTTTTCTAAACATTCTTGAATTCGATTGTTGATTTTTGTATCGGCTCCATGTTGAGTTATTCCCGATTGGATCACACACATAAATTGGTTATAGACGGCAATCACCGAAATATGAGCAATGCCGCATTTCAGATAGACAAGATGGCTATATCCAAAGAGCAATAGAACCGACAAACAAACGGTCAATAATCCGGCAACATCCTGTTTCCACTGCCCGCGAAAAAACACTAATTGTCCAAGCCAATAAAGGAACACTATCGGTAAAAACACAAGAAATGCCGGACGCAACATAGCGAGAACGAAAACAGTTAATCCTATCATAATTGCTTTAAGATAGGTTGCTTTTTGGGCATACCCAATGAGAAAATAGAAAAAAAATATCGACAACGACATTGACAACGATTCGGTCATAATCCAAGTGTCAAATCTGTCTCCGCGTCCGCTTAAGTATCCTGACCCGATAATTAAAGCAGCGTAAAATGACGTTGCAACAGCAGGCAGAAATTTTGTCTTGAAGAAAAATCGGCAAATATAATATAACGGTAAAAGAGCCAGAATCGAAATAATCCGTTGACCAATGACTGTCAAGACAAGAGCGTTCTTTTCCCCGGCAATCAACCGGCAAAACGCAATAAAAGCAGGATAGACCGGAGTCCGTTGTATATCGACATCACCGCTTAATACATTACCGATTGTGTGCGATGCTTTAACATACGACCTTGGGTCTGCTCCGTGATGTTCCAAACAAGGAGTTGACCATAACGAAAAATGGACAATCCATTCGGCAACAACGACGAGCAATATCCAGAACAACGGCGAACGGAATAATTTCATTGAAAGCATTTTTGTTGGAATGTGTGGTGGTGTCATCATTCGTGGTGTTCCCGCACTTCGGGGCTATGCTGCATAATCATTGTTTGATTGGCAACGAGGTCTTCCGAATCAGCATCGTTATCTTGTCGTTCTTCGTGATATTCTTCGTCGGTATTGAC
>JAITST010000454.1 GCA_031287585.1 Planctomycetaceae bacterium
AATGAATCGGTTAAAGATTTCGAACATACACCTTCGCAAAAAAAACTCATAGCAGAGAAGAGGCATAGCCACTATAACTATGAAAAAGTTTCGATAGTAAAAGGTTGTAAAGGCAACCAGAAACCAGTTCCTTGTGTTTGGAGAAAGGTCTCAAAGAAATTGTAGAGATAAGTTTCATAGTCAGTTATCGACATACCAACAGCTTGTTCTGGATTGTTTACGTTGAGCATCTCGCAGGCACTATAGACGGAATTATTATACCATACAACTTGATGAAAATTCCAAACATCTGAGTCCCACGTTGTACTTCCGATTGGTTGTATTGAATTATACACGAAAGGTCCATCAATTATCATAACCTGAACGTTAGCGACCCCGACGATTTGCGAGAAGAGTTGGACGACCGCAGACATATCCCTGCAATCAACATCAGTACTTGCAAGAAGAGCTGTAAGATCGCAATTGGTACCTACAGTGTTATTGACTTCTTTGCCACCATTGTACGTTTTACCGAAATCGGAGTAGCCTTTTTCCGTAATTTTGGCGATGGCATTGGCTTGCGTTGATTGACCTGTCGCCCACACACACGCAAAATCCAGCGCATCCTTCCACGGCTGATACGTATTATCTTCCGCTTCCACCAGAATACCCACAGACAAGCCGCTAAAAGGGTCAGTAATTACATCTGGATAAATTCTCGTATCGTCGGTATTCCACGCTCCGCTTGGTGCCGCCAACACGGTGTAGAACGTCACGGAGTCCGTTTCGGTAACCAACGTGTCTTCAACGTACGTCCCGTTTATCGCCATCAAATGCCACTCAAACTTCTCCTGCTCTCTCTTAATCGAGTTCGCCGTATTTGCCAACGTGGAAAACTCCACAAAACCAGCAACTCCGCTTACTACTTTAACGTCGCGCCCACTTGTAGTGCCGACCGATACGCCATTTTCAAACGTCACCGTTTCCAGTGCGCAACCAACGATAGAAGCATCCGTGAAAGCGTAGAGAGACAGTTCAAGGTCTGGTATATCTATACTCAACTTAAAAAGGTTGTAAACCGTCACGCTCTGATTCGCCAAATACAAAACATTTCCTTGCCCTGCATTGCCGTTAGGAGTTACCCAGTTCTCTTCTTCGTTCTTAATCACTTCCGCCCCGTAATACTCCGTGCCGCTCTGACCGTTTTCTCGAAAGTTCAAACCATCCGCTCCGCTATTATTCCCGCGGTCGTGATTGAACGCCATATCAACGTAAACCGAAAAGACCGTGAACCGCGTCCAGTCGTCCGTTAAAACATTGTCCTGATTATCATTTACCCATAACGATACGAAATCGCTTGCTATGTCGGTACTATTGTCAGAGCCGTGAACTTCCACCGTCCCCGAAGCAAGATTATCATTGCCGGAAAGCACGTCAATATAATCGTCATTTAATGATATTCCGCCATCATTGCCGAATTCGACGTTGAAAACATTAGTTCCGAGAACATCAACCCACACATAGTATTCTGCCGTTCCATTTTCACCATATAGAACGAGCGTTCCGACATCCTCTTGGCGGGCAGCGTAATCCAAGTCATTAATGATACCATCGTTATTCACATCCGAAATGATAGCAGCAATCGCTCCGTCTTCGATTTCGATACTGCCCGCATTGTTATCGGTATCGACAGCGACGGCAACGGTAACGTTATTCTCGTTAACACGGGCAGCACCTATAACCGTGAGCGACACACTTTCCCCTATACCTTGATTCGGCGTTGTATTTCCGAAGGGGTTAAACAGAGTTCCCTCATCTAACCAGTCGAAAACAGGAACGAGCCGTATCTTCGTTTCCGTTTGACCTTCGGAAATAGAGACGGAAAAGTTATTGGTGGTAACGTTAAGTTCCCCCCAAGTGTTCGTTCCCGCGTTATACTGCCGCAAAACATAATCATTGTTTAACGTTGCGTCACCGGCTAATGTCACACCAACGCTAACGGCATATGACGTGTCCTTGACAAGGTTATCGTTCGTTCGCCGGATAACCCATTCGCCGTAATCCGGCAATACACCGTCAAGCCGTTCTGTTGCGGTGTCATCAGTTGATTCTACCGATACAGTCCAATCATCCTTTCCTTGAAACAATTCACTTATATCTGTTCCTGTTAATGCGGTATCGTAAATCGCGACTTCGGCAATGCTGCCGCTAAAAATCCGTGGGTCGGTGGGCGTGCCGTGTCTGCCGACATACCACGCCGGAGAAAATGAAGAATAATTCTTGATGTCTGCAATATCAACAGAGGAATACCCGCTTACCGGATTGTTTGAACTATCGACATAAAGTTTCAATGAGTTGCTGTTGTTCGTATCGTCGTACACGGCAAAGACCGTGTATTCTTGATTGGCAAGCACCGAATACTCTACGAGAGAGTTAGACGGGTTGTGCCACGCTCCGAACTGGATTTTGCCGTCCCGAATCCGCAGAAACAATTCATCGCTTTGGTTGCTTGTGCCGTCGTGCGTTA
>JAITST010000456.1 GCA_031287585.1 Planctomycetaceae bacterium
ATTTATTACCGTGCTGCGGGGGGGCGATATTTTAATATCGTTACCAACAGTTCACAGGATTCAACACAAGAAAGACATCTCTTTTTTGACAAGAAAATTTCTAATTGTATCGGTGCCGTTTTAAGTAGTTCGCTGTTCTGGTGGTATCAACAGGTTTATATGGATAGTTTGCATATCAAATCATCTGAAATAAACTCGTTCCCGATACCGGTTGCCAAACTAACACCAAACATCATTCGGAAAATCGAACGGTTGTATGCGAAGTATCTGAAAGACATTGAACGGAACGTTGTTGAGCATACCACAACGGAATACAAGCACGTTACGAAGTACAAGGAATACAAAATCCGTTATTCCAAGCACTTGATAGACAAAATTGACGATTTGATTTGTCCATTGTACGGACTGACTGACGAAGAAACGGAGTTTATCAAGAATTATGAATTGGCGTTCAGAGTGGACGATTGATGTAAGTTGTTAGACACTTTGTTTTATAAATTGTACGGCTTGACGCAGATGCCGCACATTCAAATCGTGTCGCCCCGATTGTTTTTTTGGTGATTAGTCTCGCGGGTATCGTTTTTACGTTTTTTTATTTTTGTTGTTTGAGTCAGAATTTATGGGATAAAAAGAAAAATGTATCTTGTCATTTTTTATCCCGCGTATCCTGCAAATCATGATTCAGACAACACTCGTCACTCTACCGCCAACCAATGCTTTATCATCTCTACCAACTGCTTCGCGTTGAATGGTTTTGTGCAGTAGGCGTTCATTCCTGATTCCAGACATTGTTCTTCGTGTTCTTTTGTTGAGTGGGCTGTTAGGGCTATTATTGGGATTTTGTCTGCTCCTTCCATTTTCCTTATTATTTTCGTTGCCTGAAAACCGTCCATTTTCGGCATTTGGCAGTCCATCAATATCAGTGCGAAACGCTTCTTCTTTACCGCCTCACATGCTTCTATTCCGTTTTCAACCATCTCGTAACGGATGCCCGCCTGTTTTAGAATCTCGCCCGCTACGATTTGGTTTACCTTGTTATCCTCCGCAACCATTATCAGCGGCGTTCCGTCATCCTCTTCGGAATTTCTTGCCGCACCCTCATTATCAAAACTTTCTAACGCCTTTTGGAACGAATTGTTTTGTTCCCACTCACGCATCCAGTCGTCGCTCACTCCGCTCATCGAACCTTGTTTGTTCCGCCCTTGAAGCAAGTCCGAAATTGCGTACAACAAGAATAAACCGTAAACCGGCTTCGCGAAAAACTTGTCAACAGTCTTGTCCGACAACAACTGCTGGTCTTTCTTTTGGAGTTCGTAAAACGGAATTAGTAACAGCGACGCGGTCGAACTCAATGTACTATCGCCCTTAACCGTTCTCACAAAATTCATCTCGTCGTTACTGTTCGCCCGATAATCGACAATCATTATCCGATACGGCTGCCCTTTTGCCGCCGCGTCATTCATAATCCGTAACGCCTCGCTAACATCGTCGGTTGCCGCAACTATCGCTCCCCACGCTTCAAGTTGTTTCTGTAACAAACCGCGTAACGCCGCATTTTCACACAACACAAATATCGGCACGTTTGACATTTTCAACTCCGCCTGAGTGAATACACTCACAAACGTACTCGGTTGTGGATTGTACTTGAACGGTATCGTAAACCAGAACGTCGAGCCGACATTTGCCTCGCTACGAACACCGATTTCACCGCCCATCAGGTTGACAAGTTCTTTCGAGATTGCGAGTCCGAGTCCTGTTCCGCCGTACTTTCGTGCTTGCGACGAATCGACTTGTGAGAACGAACCGAACAGCCGATTCATTCTATCTTCCGGTATCCCGATGCCGGAGTCAGTCACTTCAAAGCGGATTATACAGTAGTCACAGTCGTCTTCCTTTTTCCAGCCGTCAACCGAAACCGCGAGCGTTACGCCGCCGTGTTCGGTAAATTTGACGGAGTTATTGAGCAGGTTGACGAGAATTTGACGAAGCCGGTTCGGGTCTCCCAAAACGTTGCGGGGACCGTTTGTGAGAAACAACACGCCGAGTTCGAGTTCGGAATTGATGATACGCGGGGCAAGTATTCCAAGTACCGATTCGACAATTTCCGGCAAGTTGAATTCAACACATTCGATTTCAAGTTTGCCCGCTTCGATTTTCGAGAAGTCGAGAATGTCGTTTATTAACGAATGCAGATGACGAGCGGAAACGCGGGCAATATCGACGTACTCGGCTTGTTTCGGTGAGAGGGTTGTCGTCGATAGCAAGTCCGTGATGCCGATGACACCGTTGAGCGGCGTTCGGATTTCGTGCGACATGTGAGCGAGAAAACGCGATTTCGCAAGCGATGCCTGCTCCGCTTCGATACGCTGAACCTGTTCGGACATATCTTGAATACACGCCGCCATGTATTGTTTATCGTCTTGCTCAATTACGTCGCAATAAATTTCAGCGAGGAACGTTGTACTGTCGCGGCGCGCGATTGCCGACTGAAATTTTATCGACTTCAACTTGAGCAACTTTTTCCAAAATCCGTCCCATTGCTCCTGCTTGTGCGTCGCACTCGTCCTCCATACCGGCATACCAATCATCTCGGTATCGCTTTCGTAACCAAACGCCTTGACCATCGAACCGTTGACGTAAACATAGTGTCCATCTTCCGACACACGGCACATCGGTACGGAAATGTAGTCGAGTGCTTTTTGCATAATTTCGAGTGAATGTTCGTAACGAACTTGCTCGGTGATGTCGCGAACACATTCGATAACGAGAACGACTTCACTGGTTTTGGGGTCAAAAATCGGATGGCTTGTTAGTTCGTACCAACGGTCATAGTTTGGATTGTGATAAACGTGAGTGTACTTCTCGCCAGTTTTGAACGATTTCAAACAGGGGCAAAAACTGCACGGCGCTGAAATACCGACAAGCGATTTGTAACACGTGAACTTTTGCGGGACAAGTTCGGGCAGCCACTTACGGATGATTTTGTTTGTCTGGACAACGTTAAGGTCGCGGTCAACAACCATAAGCCCGTCTTGCATACTGTCGATGATGCTTTCGAGAAAGATTTGGTCGTCAGTTTTGTACTGTGCGAGCCATTTGGTAACATCCGACGCGAGTCCAATCACGCCGTCGATTTTGTCGTTCGCATTACGGAGCGGATAGACTTTGATTTCGTAGCAGTGACCTTTGTACCAATCGTTGGTAAAAACCGTTTCGCCGCGCAACGCCTGCTTGATAGCCGCGACAGCACCGTTCGCGTCGGCAAACATATCAAAAAACGAAGCCCCAACGATCGCATTATCATGTTCCAAAAAATACGGTAAAACCTTACCGCTATGCAAAATGAAAACACCATCAGAATCCAACTGAAAAATATCAGTACCGCCGGATTGCCCAAGCGTCTTCTGCAACAATTCTAAGTCCATAACGCATAATACTCAAAAACCAAAAGTGAAAATTAGTCCAGTAACATAAGACGCATTATATCAGAATTAAGAACGGTTGTCAAAAAGATGTTTTTCGTTTACACTCCCTATCAAAAGAGAAAAAATAATTTTTGTCAATCTAAAAATCAACTTAGCGGCAATTTCTAAAAAAACTTGCCCCGCGCCGAAGAAGTGTTATAGCACACTGTCCGTTCCCCGCAAGCCACAACACTCACGAGATAATGCTATTGGTAACGGTCAATGCAATAATTCATTCCTTTTTTAACTGTATCATCGGCGACATTGTATTATCTGGTTGTGTGGTTGTTGGCTCTTCTGTTTGCACTGTTTGTGGTTCATCTCTAGTGACGTTGGGGCGGTACCAGTTTCCACGCAGCCAATCTGTTATTACCTCTATCTCTTGCGTTGTCAGGACTCCTTTATACGCCATCATTCTGTCGTTGCCGCCGTTTTCGGTTTCTTTACCGTAGAAACGGTTATCCGATGGGTTTGATATGAAGTCTATCATCCATTGTCTTGACATATAACCCCTCAAGTCTGGCGACTGAACTGTGGGTTTTGTTTCGGTGTAGAACTGGTGACACTCTGCACAGCCAAAGTCTTCTAACGTTATCATTCTATCTTCGCTGATCGCTTTGCCGTCATTTCTTGGGGCAGGTTGCTTCGCCTCTTCTAGCAGGATGTCGATTATCGTGTCCAGTTGCTTCGCCAATTCCGCGTCTTCCATAATGTCGCGGAACGTGCCGTCCATATATGTTGTCACCATCGTTCCGCGTAGGAATTTTGTATTTGCGTAGTAGTCATTAGTCTTGATTTGTTTTCGGTCTAGCCAACCCTTCATCCACTCTTTGCGAATTGGATTGTATAGGTTTGGTGCGGTTGGTGTGTCACATTTTATAGAGTGGAAGTCTGCAAACGCTGTTTTGTCCGACTCTAACGGTTGGAACGGATGACAACTTGAACAGTGACGTTCAAACAGAATCGCTCCTTGGATTTTCGGGTCACGTTTCATCAACGCCGCCGCTCCTTCCGGCGGGATACCGGTTGGCGACAAACACAACTCAATTACACGGTTGGCGTTCGCCGCAGCAACAGACTCCTCGTTGCGGAAGTCCGCCATTTCCGGCGACCAGAAGTCGTGATAGTATGAGATACACGTTAGGAAACATAGTCCCGCGAACAACGTGAATATGACTAACACGTTGAGCAAGTGTCCGACTTTCACGCGACCAATTATCGGAATCAGGAAAACGTAAACGAATACGCACGTCGGAATTATGAAAATCGGCAGGATTTGTAGAGTGCCGGGGAAAACGTCGTTGCCGCCAACTTTTAGGTGCGCGAAGTGGAACAACGCGCGGAATGACCATTCCGGACGAGCCGCCGGATAGAAATCAGGCGGTGACGCAGGCGCGGCGAGTTCGGCTCCTCTTGTGCTGAACGATGTTTCATGAGTTGATTTGGTGAAACCAGTTGTTTGCAAGAGCGGTTTTTGGTAAACGAGTAACAGGACGATTCCTGAAAACACAAGTGCAGCGATACTGCGGCGCAAAACTTCATTCGACCAAAACGATACCGTTTGGACTGGCGTTTCACTTTTCGCGCCGTTGTTTTGCAGTATGATTTGTCCCGCACGGTACGCGAAGAACCGCCAGAGCAACGTTACACCGAATCCGCCGCCGCCGAATACGAGTACGTGAAGGACTAGGAAACGCGGTATCGTCAGCGTTCCGAAGTCTGACCCGCCCGCGACAATTTTGTACAATGGTGTGCCGACAACAGGTAACATTTGTAGAAAACTCACTCTGACTTTCGTCGCGGAGTAACCGTTCAGCGTCCACGTTAGTAAGTCACCTGTCAGACACGACGCGAGCGAGAAGAGTAGCAGGACAGTGCCAGTCCAGAATACGAACTCGCGTGGTGTACGGTAACGTCCGCGAAAAACCATACTCAGAAAATACATTCCGAGCAGGAACACGGTGAATTGTGCGCAGTAATGGTGTATCGCCCGTACAAGCCAGCCGCCGGAGAGGTGGTACTGAACAAAAAAAATGCTTTCCCACGCACCGTTCGCGTTAGTACTGTAATGAACCCACAGGAACAAACCCGTCAGTATCTGTGTCAAGTAACCGAAAACAATCATCGGCGGCAGATAACGGCAAATGCCGCGTTCCGCCGGCATTGACCAGTTGACGAACGAGGAGAACAACGAACAGAGACCAGTACGGTCATCAAACCATTGAGTGAGTGATGTGAACATAGTAATATAGTGTAAACAGTGTGTAAGTTTAGTTACCTGAACGCGAACAACCATTATTACAAAAGATATGAAGATGTCAAGATGGGACGGATTTTTATTTTAGTTGTTAGTTTTAAGGTAATTTACTCAACCAATAACCAATTGCTAACAACCCAAAATCGTTTTATTCACCTTATTTTCGCTATATTGATAATTTTGACGTGAAATTTTTGATTTTATCACTAAGTTCACCAGATATTTTCATCTAGCAAAAATTATCACTCAACGCATAAAGCCCACAAGTCCGATACCACCGTAACAGCCGTATTTTTTCGGTGTGGTGTAGCGCATTTGTAGCAATTTTGTTTTCACGCGGCACTGAGGTGAACAAACCATGTTTTCAAAAAAGATGATGAAATGGATTTTATCAGTCACGATGCTGGTTGCGTGCTTCGTAGTCTCGTGTCCTGTTCTTGCGTTCGAGGGGGGGCGGTTCTGGACTCCATACACTGGTACTGAAGCACGTCCGGATCAGAACGGTTTCTTCTTTGATTTAGAAGCGGTTTACTGGACAATCAGTGCAGCACCTACTATTGATATTGGTTATAGTAACTACGAAGGAAACAGACGTGTTGGTGTCGGTGAACAGATACTTGATCCAAGAGAATTGTACGATCCGACAACATCAACAGAACCGCCGAAATACTTGGAAGCCGGAACGATTATCAGTCCGGATGGGGCGAAGGTCTATACAGAAACATCCGGTGCGTTGGGAACACGTCTTGTGATGAACGGTAATAATGCGATTTTCCAGTCGAACACGATGAACAGCGGTATGCTTGATGTTCCGTTTGTTTCTGGAACGCGTGTCACGTTTGGTAATATGCGTGACCATCACGGGTGGCTATTCAGTGGATACGGTTTACCGAGCCAATCGTCAAGTTATTCGATGAACGCTGTAAATATGGTGCTGAAAGATAGCGAGACAATCAGAACGTACCAAATTATAGATCGTGCAAACCCGCGAAACGAACTCTTCACTCCCGGTGCACCAGGTACTAATAAATACACGTGGACAGTTCTTGGTAGTTCCTCAAATACCGGAACGGGAAATGGTACTGGGACAGGTACGGGAACTGGGACAGGTACGGGAACTGGGACAGGAACTGGTACGGGAACAGGCACAACACCAGCGGCAATTGCGAATCCAGACGAACCAATAGACAATATTGGCTACCTTTGGGCTTGGCTGCCGACAACGTGGGCAGATTACGATGACAGTGCGCGTTTGGCACCTGTACCGATTCAATTCAATACCGCGTCAATCCATCAGACATCTGAAAATTGGAGTACAGAGTTGATGTATGTTTATCGTTTACATCCGATGCGTTTTGGCGGATTGGAGTTTTCGATGGGATTCCGTTATTGGGAATTGAAAGACAATCTCGGTTTTCGGGGACAAGGTATGTACGTAACGACTGATGACGATGATGATACGGGTACTACTGGCGGTATTGCTGCCGACGATGGCGGGTTGACCGTTCTCGCAAACACAAATATTGATTCGTCTGGCTTGAATCAGATTTTTGGTCCTCAGTTCGGAGTAAAGTATTACAAGAAGGTCAATCGTTGGACGGGCATTTTTCAAGCGAAGTTTTTCGCAGGTATCAACAATCAGGAACGCCGTTCCGAAGGCATACTCGGTTCGATGTTGGTCGATACCGAAAACTTGGAACATTTAGAGCGTGGTGTGTATCCGTATATTCCAATCGGTTTCACTCATAACGTAAATTCGTTCGGTGAAAAAGCGTTCTACCGAAGTTTCTCGCCCGGTGTTGAGTTGAGTCTTAACGCCAACTGGCAGTTGACAAAGCAGGTCGGGGTGCAGTTAGGTTTCAACTCAATATACGTTGGTAACGTTATCCGCGGCGCACAAATCAACAACTACGCAATCAGCGAAACCGGTTCGTTGCTAGGTGTAAGACGCGGAAGTTCTCCGATGTCTGATGTGTTTGTGTACGGTGTTACGGTTGGTTTGACGGTTAGTAGATTTTAGTAGTTAGTTTTGGTATTGTGGGTAACAGAACTATCAGTAACTAACTAACTAACTAACTAACTAACTAACTACCCAAAACTGCGATGGACAAAGAAATTTCTATTAGTGAGTTTCAATCTCTGATACGTGAGATGTATCTTGACAAAGACCGTGAGCGCGGGGTTGACGGTACTTTCATGTGGTTGATGGAGGAAATAGGTGAATTGGCAGGGGCGTTGCGTTCTGGTACGCCGGAAGACATACGTTTGGAATTCGCCGATGTATTGGCGTGGTTGACAACGATTGCAAATGTTGTAGATTGCGATTTAACGGAAGCCATTCAGGAAAAGTACGGAGCAGGTTGTCCGTGTTGTGGACAGTATCGTTGCGTTTGCCCGAATAGCGAAAAACCGTAGAATGAGTATTGCTGTTGGATTTAGATGACTACTTCCACTACAAACTATTTTTTGGTACTGGACAAAAAGATTTTGTAAAACCATTTAAGCCCCGTTTACTTCTATCCACATTTGAAGTATAACAGTTGTTTGTCGTAAACGATTCTGATTTCGTTCACAAACACATTTCACAGGTATAAACTTTTTATGAAAGGAAAGAAAATGACCAAATTTACAAAAACACAAATTAACCAAATGTTAAAATGGGGGGACGCAGTTTACGGTAAATGTGGCATTCACCGTTTTCTCGCTCGGCTTTTACCCTCGTTGAACTTCTTGTTGTTATCGTCATCATTGGCGTTCTAATCGCTTTGCTCTTGCCCGCTGTGCAAGCCGCCCGTGAGGCGGCGCGAAGGATGCAGTGTACCAACAATATGAAACAATTGTGTCTTGCTGCCCATCAACATCTCGATGTAAAACAGACGTTACCCGCCGCAAGAAATCGCGGCATAGGACACAAAATTGATAACGTCAAAAATTCTGACCGTTACAGTGTACACTATTGCCTACTACCCTTTATCGAACAGCAGGGAACATTGGATAGTATCAAAGAACAAACCGAATATCCTTACAAACCCGGAGATGTCTTGAGTGTACGGATACCAATGCTGCTTTGCCCGTCCGATGCCAATGGCAGCATCCCTTTCCCGGGACGTGCTACATCACAGGGTGATGTAGCGACTGCCGGTACAAATATCATGATATGTTATGCCGATGACGCTGTTCGATTCCACACTAATGATTCTACGATTACCGTTAACACAAGCAATCAGGTAGTTTCTAAAACACAAGGAGATGGCGATACTTCACACCGCAGTATCTTTTATTTTTTCAAGACGTGCCCTCTTGCGAAAATTACCGACGGAACCAGCAACACGATTATTATCAGTGAGAGTGTGATTGCTGAACGACTGGGAACTAGTAACTTGCGCGGCGGTGTGGTGATAGATAATGCCGTTGACGCAGGTAGTTGGAATTGGGATCCGTCAAAATGTATGGGGCATAGAGTCGGCAATAATAATATCAGCGGAACGCTATTTGCGGATGCAGCCCGCGCTACCCGTTATTTAGACGCTCTTATTCTTTACAATGGTTTTAATGCGATTATGCCGCCAAATTCACCATCGTGTACGGCTTGGACAGTTGAGGGGAATGAAGGCGGTTTCTATGCAGCGACCAGCAATCACAGCGGCGGCGTGAACTGCGGCTATGTTGATGGTTCGGTGCGTTTTATTCCCGATACTGTTGATACCAACGGCTTGCCTAATGCTTTGCAGGGTAAAAGAATAGACGGAGAAAGTATGTACGGAGTTTGGGGTGCAATGGGAACGCCAAGCGGCGGAGAATCAAAATCACTGTAAGTAGTAGTCGATAAGAAAAGGCGAGGGTAAAGTCTTCGCCTTGTATCTTGTAATCATAGACGTTTTAGTTTCACTCTTTAAGAATCATCAACCATTTAACAAAATTTCAAACAATGAGAACACAACACTTTTTACTTTTTGTAATGTCAATAATTTACGTCACGTTAATTTTCGGTTGCAGCGGCACACCGAAGCCGAGCGACTTGCCGGAGTTGTATCCTTGCACGCTCATGATAACACAGGATGGCGTACCGCTTGCCGATGCGTCTGTCGAATTTGTGCCGGCGGAATCAAGCCAAAGTAAATATCGGGCGGTGACGCAAACCGACGAAAGCGGAACATCGCAGATGAGTACCTACGGTCATTCCGGTGTGCCTGCGGGAAAATACAAAGTTGTTGTCACGAAAAAGGAAGACGGCGAACCGGATAGATACTTTAAGGATGAATCAACTGGCGAACAAAAACCTATTGGCTGGAAAGCATATCGATTGGTCGAACCGAAGTTTTCGAGTGCCGAAACAACACCGCACGAAATTGAAATCATCGGTAAGAAGGTTACAGCAACTTTCGATGTCGGAAAAGCAATCAGAGTACTGATAGAATAGCGTCAATGTTTTGACAATGGGGTTCGCTCTGTGTAACGCCGCCGACCAACAATGCTGCGGGTACACAAGGGCGATACATATTGATAACGAATTTCCTTTGTGCTATACTGTACCGATAGTTCAAATTGTCGTTGGCTTCCGAACAAGTTTACTATACACTCTAACCCAAAAATGTTATGTTACAACAATCAAATTTTTCCCGACGGAATTTTCTGAAAACGTCCGCTGTTTTTGCCGCTCCGTTTGTTTTGCCCGGAAGGGTATTTGGCAAAGATGGCGAAGTTGCTCCAAGTAATAAAATCACCCTCGGTGTCATCGGGGTCGGTGGTCGGGGACGGCACGATCTCAAGCGGATGCTCCGGCAGCCGGATGTCCAACTTCTCTCTATTGCCGATGTTCAGTCTGCCCGGCGAAACAGTGCCAAAGAGTGGGTTGCCAAAGACTTTGGTGTCAAGACCTGTGATACATATCGTGATTTCCGTGACATTCTCGACCGGAAAGATATTGATACGGTTTTGATAGCAACTGGTGACCGTTGGCATGCCCACGCTTCCATTTACGCCGCCAAAGCCGGTAAAGATGTGTACTCCGAAAAGCCGTGCGCCATCACGATTGACCTTTGCAGTCAACTTGCTTCCACAATGAAGCGGTACGGTACGATATTCCAAGGCGGAACGCAACGCCGTAATCTCGGTAATTTCAAATTCGCCGTTGACCTTGCCCGTAGCGGCAAACTTGGTAAACTCAAAGAAGTCCACGCTGCCATTTACTATCTCAATGTCCGATATGACTGGCTTCCAGCCCAGCCGTTGCCTGACCGTGAAGAAATTGATTGGGATATGTGGCTCGGTCCCGCTCCGTGGCGACCGTATAATCGTGACTATTGTGTCAACAATGTTTGGCGTTCGCATTACGATTTCGATTCGGGAGCAAAACATCACGACTGGGGCGCGCATACCGTTGACCTTTGCCAGTGGGCAGTTGACGCTGATGGTTCCGCTCCTGTCAAATACTGGGCAGAAGGGAATCGAATGTTTGGAATCTATGAAAACGGAGTTAAACTTGTGATGCGTCCCGACGGTTGGATGGGACTTGGAAATTGTGCCGTCCGTTTTGAAGGCGAAGACGGTTGGATTGAAACTGGCGACAGCGGCAGAATCGCGGTCTATCCTGATTCGTTACGAAGTGAATTGACAAAGGATTTCAGCATTTTCGGCGGACGTGACGGCGGAACTCATGGAGAAGACCCGCTGTCTCATATCCGTAACTTTTTCGATTGCGTGAAAACCCGTGAGCAGCCGGTTTGTAATGGCGATGTGATTGCAAGTACGCATATCGCTTGTCACGTTTCCGCTCTCTCTTGGCTTCTCCAACGAGAACTGATATTCGACCCCAAGACGAACACCTTTTTCAACGACGAACAAGCGAATCGACTTCGTACCCGTTCTTGGCGAGAACCTTGGATAGTTTAGTTGCGGAATGTAAAATGATAATATGTACCTTTCAACGTCATCAGATTACCCGTGAATTATTATTTTACAAATACAATTTAACAACGTTGTAAGGTACACTGGTAACGCTTGAAAATTGCGTTACTCACATTACCACTCAATAGATGTTGACAAAGAATCCTTACCCCGTAAGGGGTTAAATATGGATAACCCCGTGCGATAGCACGGGGCAAGAACCGTCCTAAAACCCAACCCCGCAAGGGGTTGAACAAAGTGTACAATAAGCGGCGTTTTTTGTTGACCCCCTTACGGGGGTCTATTATTGCGGATGCCTACCCCGTGCTTGTCGCACGGGGTTATCAAGATTTAGCCCCTACGGGGCAATGATTTAGAGACGTCACATCTTATGTCTTTACAATAAGCAAATTTCAGCCGTGTTCGGTATAACAGAAAATAGTTTAATTTTAACTGTAACAACTAATAATTAACGGTTAATTGTTAGTTGTTGACCAGTATTTTCACAACTCCCAACCCACTTACTCACTATGCCATCCTATCACAAAACTATGATGAGATACTTTGTTCTTTGTACTCTGTTTACTTTGCTATTGGGGTTCTCCGTCTTTGCCCAGCCGGGGCAGCCGTCGGCGGAGGAGACAGAAAAAAATCTTAAAATTTTGCAAAAGATATTCTCAAACGGACAAAACGAAAAAATCTCCGATGAGCAGTTACATACTGCTTCCGAAGCGATTCGGCAACTGACGCAACTCGGAACAGCCGCCGCTGTTCCTGAATTGAAAAAATTACTTGATATTGAACAACTCAATACAGTGGTTCGGACTGCGTTGACCAATATCCCCCATAACGCGGGTATTTCGGCTTTGCGGGAATCGCTTGCGGTGCTTCAGGGTAAAAATCTGGCTGGCGTAGTTGAATCGCTCGGTTCCGTGCGGGATGAAAATTCGGTCAATGCGATAATCAACCTGACAGGCAGTGCCGACCCGATTGTTGTAAAATCCGCGATTCTTTCGCTCGGTAAGATTGCTACATCTGAATCAGTTGATGCCTTATTGAAAATACTGGCGGATACAAACTCGAAATACCGAGCCGACGCTGCCGATGCCGCGTTGTTGGCTGCCGAACAGATTCTCGCAATAAATCAGAAAACTGCGGCGTTAAAAATTTTTGAAACGCTTAAAAACTACAAAGAATTTTCGGCGGTTCAGATTGCAGCCGCCCGATTTTCCATTCTTCTCGACGAAGACAAAGGACTGCCGCTATTTGTTGAATTGTTGACATCGAATGATAATCAGCAATGGAAACTCGTTCTTGCGATTGCGAACCAATTGCAATCGCCTCGAACGGGTAAATTGATTCTCGGTAATCTTGCGTCACTTCCGAACGATAAAAAAGCGGCGTTACTGGAAATCATTGGCATCCGAAAAGATACGGCAGTCGTTGACGCATTGATTCAATATGCGAGCGGAGACGAACTGCTAACGAAAACCGCCGCAGTCAAAGCACTTGGTCGAATCGGGGATTTGAAAGGAATTGATGTTATTTTAAGTGCGGTCGGTTCTTCAGATGAAACACTTGCTGCCGCCGGAAAGGAAAGTCTTTCGTTGCTTCAAGGCACTGAATTTAACACCACTATCGTTAAAATTCTTGACTCGAAAGAAAAGGTACTCCGTCTCGCCGCTTTGCAGGTAATCGGAGAACGCCGGATTAAAGAAGGAACGGCAAAAACCAAACAACTTTTCGGCGACACCGATGCCGACATTCGTACAACCGCCTACCGTGTGTTTTCACAATCAATTGTTGCAACGACGGCTGATCTCGAACTGTTGCTTAACCGATTTCAGGATGGCGTAAAGAAAAACCGTCCCGAAACGGAACAGAACGAATTACGTGAAGCCCTGAAAACTGTTTGCCGTAAAATTCCTGTTCGAGACGAAAGTGTTGTGGTCATCGAAAAACTTCTTCAAAAACCGGATGTGTCCGCTTTGGGATATAAGGAGTTTCTCTTGGAATTACTTTTTTTCGTCGGCGGTGAAAAGGCGGGCAAAGCCATTGCCGACGCTGCCCGAAGTCCCGAAGAGGCTGTTGCTGATCAAGCAACCAAACTACTCGGTCAGTGGAGTTATCCTGATGTTGCTCCTTACTTGATTGACCTTGCGGAAAATCATCCGGCGGAAAAATATCGTATTAGAACACTTCGCGGATACATTCGGATAATCCGCCAAATGGGACTTCCGCTCGAACAAAAAGCCGAAATGATTCAAAAAGCCGAAGCGGTTGCCAAACGGGACGACGACAAAAAACTCATAGCGGAAACGAAGTCGCGTATTCAAAACCAGTTGAAGGGTAAACCGATTTTTGACGGTAAAACTTTTGACGGCTGGGAATTTCGCGGTAACGAACAATGGTTCCGTATTGAGGATAACGCCATCGTTGCCGGAACGTTGAAGAAGCGGATTGACCGCAATGAATTTATTTGTACGACAAAAGAATATGGTGATTTCACACTTCGCCTTGAGGTAAAAGTTATCGGTAAAGGTGCTAATGCCGGTGTTCAATTCCGCTCGCAGCGGCTTGCCAAAGATTCCAAGAAGCCAAACGAGGTGAGCGGTTATCAAGCCGATATGACGGATACGGAACAATACTGGGGATGCCTCTACGACGAGAGTCGGCGTAATAAGTTTCTTGCTGATGCAAAATTGGAAGAAATCAAATCGATATTCCGTCCGAACGATTGGAACGAATTGGAAATCGTCTGTAAAGGCGATAACGTCAAACTCTACCTCAACGGCAAGCAGACCATTGACTACACTGAAACGAATTCCGAAATTCCTCGTAAAGGTATTATCGGCTTACAGATTCACGGCGGTCCCGAAAGCGAATCTTGGTACCGAAACATCCGAATCGAAGAATAGTAACCTTATTGTTTTACAATATGCGTCAATTCCAATCTTGTGTGGTGTGTTGTATTCCAAGGTGTCTTGTGGTACAATCGGAGGGTGTGCGTTTTTTGCCGTCGATAATTTTCGGCAACACTCGTGGTTGTAAGTATTTACCCGAAAGTTTTTCCTATGCCTGCATCATTACTACAATATGAGATGTTACCGACGACTTGGTTTTTTGTTTCGTCGTTGATAATCGTCGCCGCATTTTTTAAGTTTAATCGATTTTTGAGCATTCGTAATATTGACGTTGTTGGTCTTATTCTTTTAACACCCGGTCAACTTTTGCTGGCGATGAAAAACGACCAATCTGGTTACAATTGGCTTTTATGGATCGCTTGCATTTTTTGTGTTCGGATGTTTTACGATATTATTATGGTGAGGCGGCCGCTGCTTGAGCCGAATCTTACGCCGGGTGGTTTGGTGTTTGCCTGTGTTGCGTTGTTCGCGTTCTTGATTGCCAGTGTCGCCATCAATCGCGGTGAACAAATCGACTCATTACGAACCGTGCGTCTTGAACAGATGTTGACCGTTATGGTGACATCGTCGGAAAACCAATCTCTCGAACTCCATTCTGTCGAACCGGGTTATCCGCCATTTTGGGCGTTGGCACGGCGAACACAGTTACTCGTACTGCCGTCACAACAGATTAGACATGAGATTGTTGACGAACCGGTTTACACGTCGTTGTTCAGTCTCAAACCTACACGTCCGCGAAATCGTGTAAAACCATCGCAACCGCTGACACTATCACAACCGCAAGAGCACGACCTTCTCGCTCCGCTTCCCGCGTCTATTCCGAACACCATAACTACCGAAACGACCCTCGACCGTTCCGATTCCGACGACCAAATCGTTTATGAGTCCAACGCCGACATTGAATTGACCGAACAACATCAAGAGTCAGTAACACGGAATCATTTTGCGATACCGTTAATCACGGTTTCGGTTCTCGGACATTTGTTTATCGTACTGGGTTTGATTTTCGTCGGGCATTGTCACTTTGGCAGTATTCGCACGGGTATCGCGTGTGCAATGTTGTACTTGCTTGTGCCTTACACAAATCAGATGATAGCGCGTCCCGACCACGTTATTCCGGCGGCGGCGATTGTCTGGGCGTTCGTTGTGTACCGCCGTCCGTTCTTCGCGGGAATGTTAATCAGTGCGGCATCGGTACTAGTGTTCTACCCGATTTTCCTGTTGCCGTTATGGTTCAGTTTTTACTGGAAACGCGGTTGGGTACGATTCCTGATTGGTATCGTTGCGTCGATTGTCATACTGATTGCGGTGCTGCCGGCGTTCCCCGAATCACGAGTTCACTTCGGTGAACACCTGTACAGGATTATCGGCGGCACAGCGTTCACGACAACTCACCCCAACGGCTTCTGGCAGTTTCATAACCCGATTTACCGAATACCGGTTATCGCGGCGTTTCTGGTTGTATGTACTGGTTTATTCCTGTGGCCTACACACAAACATCTCGCGACATTGTTAAGTTGTTCGGCACTGATTATGTTGGGTGTACAACTCTGGCAACCGCACGAGGGCGGACTGTTTATTGCATGGTACCTGCCGCTGGTTATACTAACGATATTCCGACCGAATCTGGAAGACAGAGTCGCACTCGCGACAGTGGTAGAGTGAGCGATTATAATACCTAACACGGTTGAAAACAATTTTCAACCGTTGTCGGTATAGTCAAATTTATTGGTATCTACACGTGTTCCGTCGGTTAAATTCGACGAATGCTTATCCAAATTTTTCTCCACATCTAGACAAACAAAGCGTAATACCTATAATAGTTAGCGTTCGTCTCTATCTAACTGATTTCCCAATAAAATTTCACAGGAGAAAAAACAAATGTCCTTAACGTTCACAAAAAAATTACTGCAACAGATTGCTGACAAGGTTTGTAAAACGATTACCGCAAACCTTGATGACTTGAATAAACTCGACTCCGACATCGGCGACGGCGATCACGGAACGGCAATGTTAGCCGCGATGAGCGAGTTTGTTAAGTCATCACGTAAAGAAGGTTCTATCAAACAATCACTCGATACAATCGGTTGGGATGTTATGTCGGCAACAAGCGGTTCGACCAGTGCGCTCATTGGTGCGTTTTTTACCGGAATGAGTCAGGGTGTTGAAGACAACAAAGAGGAACTCGATAGCGACGCTGTGATAACAATGTTCAGTGCAGGACTGAAAAACTTGCAGGCGACATCGAAGGCGAAAGTTGGTGACAAGACAATGCTCGACGCGGTTATTCCGGCAGTCAACGCGATGGAAAAGTTTCGCGGAACCGGTGCGGCGTTAACAGAAATTTTTTTCGAAGCCGCAAAAGCCGCACGCGCAAATTCAAACGCGACAAGCCAAATGGTTGCCAAACACGGACGGGCAAAAAACCTAGGCGAACGAAGTCTGGGACACATCGATGCCGGTTCGTCGAGTGCCGCGTTTATGTTTGAAGCGTTTGCAAACGAGATACGCGAGAATGAAGCATCAGACGTGGAACGTTGATTTTATGTCATGCAATCTAAAATCTAAAATTGACAACATCCTTCAATTTTTTCCTCCCCTCAAAAAATTTTCGGTGGTACTGGCAATAACTGAACAAATAATGTAAACTTACAAATAACGCTAACGGTTTCCAACTTTATGTGGATATTGTGTTCACTGTTGGTAACCTTAACGATTGTTTCAGACCGTGCGTTACGGTTCTGAATAACATAACTGTCACAACAACATAGTCAGGAGAAAAGTAATGACTAAAACTGCTCGTCGTACATTTTTGAAAGCCGCAACAGTTACCAGCGTTGGTTACATGGTTGCCGCCGGAAATCAGAAGGCAATCAGCCAATCACCGAACGAACGCCCAGGTGTCGCGTGTATCGGTATTGGCGGTAAGGGAGATTCGGATTCTAACAACGCCGCTCAGTTCGGAAACATTATCGCAATTTGCGATATTGATAAAGGACGCTTGCAAGGTAAATTGAAGGGCGACCGATTTAAGGACGCGAAGTCATATCTTGATTTTCGTGAACTGCTGACAAAGCACGAGAAAGAAATCGAGATTGTCACAATCAGTACGCCAGACCACATGCACGCTCCGGCAACATTGATGGCAATGAATATGGGCAAGCACTGCTATACGCAGAAGCCGATGACCCGTACGATTTACGAAGCCCGCATGATGAGCGAAACCGCTCAAAAAACCGGCGTTTGCACTCAAATGGGAAACCAAGGAAGCGCACTGCCAACTGGTCGTTGGGCTATTGAGCAACTAAAGAATGGCGTTCTTGGAAAGACAAAGGAAGTTTGGGTTTGGTCGAATCGTCCGGTTTGGCCCCAAGGTCCGAACCGTGTCAACACCATTGCAAAGTTCCGCGCGGACGCACAAAAGAGCGGTGTTACCGGTGCTGACCTTGACGCATTGGTTGCAGAGCAACAGAAGACGGTCAACAAAGGAACAGAAAACATTGATTGGGATTTGTGGCTTGGCGTTGCCCCGAAACGTGAATACTGGCCTGGTATCTACCACTCGTTCTCGTGGCGAAGTTGGTGGGACTTCGGTACCGGCGCGCTCGGCGATATGGCTTGTCACATGTTGACAGTTCCGTTTGAAGGCGTTAACCTTCGTAATCCGGTTTCTGTTAAAGCGAAAACAACTGGTCACGACTTTGACAGTTTCCCTGAAAGTTCGATTATCGAATTTCAGTTCGCGGAAACAGAAAAGAATCCGGCATTCAAATTCCATTGGTATGACCGTAATGGCAACAAGCCGCCGCAAGAAATCTTCGACGCTTGGGACATTAAACCCAAAAATTCCGGTGTACTTATCATTGGTGAGAAAGGCGCGTTCTACAGTTCTGACGACTATTGCGGTCACGCTGAATTTAAGAAAGTCGAACCGTCTTCGGCTGTTCCGAAGAACGAAGGTAATTTCGATGTCAACAATATGAAGGAACTCTTCGACGCGGTTGACAAGAAAGACCAACGCTTCACAAAATCTAACTTCATTGACCGCGGCGGACCATTGACCGAAACGATTTTGCTAGGCAACTTCGCGGTCTGGGCTGCATACAAGGGCGGCGGCGAAGGCAAGATGATGGAAGATTGGGG
>JAITST010000479.1 GCA_031287585.1 Planctomycetaceae bacterium
GTGTAAACTTTAGTGGGGGATTTTGTTTTCAACTAAATGGCACAAAAAATGCTGTGTCCGAGTAACATAACAAAATAATGCCCTAAATCCTTGTTAACTTATTTTGATGCGATGGTAGCAAGCAAATTTAACGCCAAATGGATCCCCCACTAAGTTTTACACACCCGGTCGCGCCGAAGGTCTCGCCGAAGGTGAAGCGAGGGGCAAGAAAAATGGTATTCAGCGAACGCTCACCAAACGTTTCAACACTGTTCCGGCGGCGATGACGGCGGATGTTAATGCTTTGTCAGACGTTGCCGAAATCGAAAAACTGGCGGACTTGGCGTTTGATTGTAAAACTCTAGATGAGTTTGGTAAGGCAATGAAATGACAGTAAAGACGCACGACCGCGCGTCTCTATGATGAACTGTTAGAAA
Source organism: Planctomycetaceae bacterium (assembly GCA_031287585.1). GTDB lineage: Bacteria > Planctomycetota > Planctomycetia > Pirellulales > Thermoguttaceae > UBA8133. The sequence continues at coordinate 417 of JAITST010000479.1, forward strand.
ATTATTTTGTTATGTTGCTTGGACACGGTATTTTTGGTATCGTTTTTAATCCCCAATAAAATCCCTCACTTATTTTTACACGCCCTGTTGAGAGAAATTTTCAACCGTGACAAATGTATGCAAAAGGAATAGTGTTGCAGGAAAAACTACGTGAGAACACATACGCCATACCGAACACAATTTTCAATCGTGTTCGGTACTATTACCGTTGATTCCGACTAACGGAATGGTACGCAAAATTACGTACTACTTACAACCACATCCGCAACCGCACGATTTTCCGCCGCTGCCTGCGAGACTTTTTCTTACCGATTCAAGTTGACCGCTGCTGCCTAGCATCGAATTTTTGTGCTTAATGTACTCTGCGTACGCTTGCATAAACTCTTTACCAGCCGGACGCAAATCAAAGTCTTCCGGTTTATCGCGGAAATGTTCACGATGAATTGCACACCATACCAAACGACCGTCAGTGTCAATGTTGATTTTCGTAACACCGAGTTTCGCGGCTGGTAGATATTGTTTCTCATCGACACCGCTCGCGTCTTTCAACTTGCCGCCTGCGTTGTTAATACGTTCGACCCATTCGTGCGGAACACTGCTGCTGCCGTGCATAACAAGCGGGAAATCTTTCGGAATCGCCTTCTGAATTTTTTCGAGAACATCGAAATGCAAACCTTGTTTGCCGGAAAACTTGAACGCGCCGTGAGATGTTCCGATTGCGACTGCCAACGAATCGACTCCCGTTTTGGCGATAAACTCCGCCGCTTGTGCCGGGGCTGTCAGTTTTACGCTGCCGACAATGTCTTCTTCAACACCGCCGAGTTGACCTAGTTCAGATTCGACAACGATACCTTTCGCATGTGCTTTATCAACAACTTTCTTTGTGATTTCGATGTTCTTCGCAAACTCCTCGTGCGATGCGTCAATCATAACCGAACTGTAAAAACCGCTGTTGATACAGTCGTAGCAAACCTCTTCTGTACCATGGTCAAGATGAACCGCGAAAATAGCGTCTGGGAAAACTTCGTCGGCAGTACGAATCATTCCTTCGAGAAACGCCTTGTCGGTATAACTTCTTGAACCACGCGAGATTTGGATAATGAACGGTGCCGAGGCGGTTACGTCGCTAGGGTCTGAATTTTCTTTCGACTTGCCAAGATTACCGCGAAAGAGTCCGACAATCTGTTCGAGGTTATTGATGTTGTACGCACCGATGGCATACTTTCCGTATGCGTGACGGAAAAGGTCTTTTGTTGTAACAATCATTCTAATTGCTCCTTATAAGTGACAATGTATATGTTTCGACCGGCAAGTTCACACAACGTAAACATCAATAACCGTCCGAACTTCAATCAATCTAATCACACAAACATTGTACACGTTTTCCGACATAATAAAAGGGGCGGTAGGGTGTGTAAAAATAATTAACCACGAAGACTCGATGTCACGAAGGAAGAAAAAGAATTTTAGATTTATAATTTTGTAAAATCAAATCTAAAATCACAAATCTAAAATAACTGTATTCTTGATTTTATTGGGCAGATAGCAGGCGGCAATGTAGCGGTACTCCGCACAGTTGCGCATTGTTGATAGCGGATTAAATCAACGTGTATTTACGGTTATTCCGTATAATCTGGATAAATTGCGTAAAATTTTCTAATTATATTGCTCTGGTGTCTTGTAAAAATTTTCACGGAGTAGTAGAATCTATGGTATCACATACTCAGGACATTGTTGTTCCTGAATTTTAGTATGTACGCATCTATGCCTGCTCGTGCGGGTTATAGAATAATGTAAACGTTTTGCGGGAGCGTTTCCCGCAAAGCAAAACATCACCAGTATCACTCGAGGAGACTAGATTATGTTGAAAAAGTTTTTTGTGTTGGCTGTTTTTGCGTTCTGTTCAGCCGGATTTGTTTCGGCGCAGGACACCGTTAAAATTGATTCCACGTCCGACGTTACGATTGACGAACAACCTGTTACGACTGACGGCGAAATCATTTACGACGGCAGTATCGGTTGCGGCGGATGTTATGACCCTTGCGAACGTCCGTGCTTCTTTACACGTTTGTTCCGCGGCGGTTGCTTCAATCAAGTTCGCGAATACTGCCCGCCGCCGGCAATCGTTTCGCGTCCGGCTCTACCGCCAGTCGCTCACAGACCATATTACGGACCGCGTGCGTTTGGTTCGTATGACGCACAGCGACCTTACGTTGCGCCGCGTCCGTGCTTCGCTCCGCCGGTAACACCGTACTGCGTTGCACCGATATGTGCACCGGTTTATGTCGCTCCGGTTGTCTATGCACCGGTTGTCGTTCGTCCATATTTTTATACGCCGGTTTACTACGGACCTTGCTTCTAGTTGGCAACTGAATGAATATAGGTTGCCGTTTTGACGGGAACCGAATTTAGTCAATAAATTGTCAGCAAAACGCAAACATCAGTCTGATTAGGCAATATGTGCCGCGAACGTCGGTTATAACGTTTGCGGCATATTGCTTTTCTTGTACACTATTAACATTCGTAAACGAATAAAAACACCGTTTTTTACGTCGTTAATCACGGATCAGTAACCGCGTGCAGATACAGTGCAATACGCCCGTATAGGTCTAACAGATTCTGCCATTGATATTGTTCCAGCGATACGCTGCCAACATTGGCATCTTTGTTTGAATCCGGATTTTGTGCGTTAACTGTCGTCACCAGATAACGTAATCGCAACTGTATGTACTGCAAGAACTCCGCGAGTTGCGCGGATTGTTTCAGCGGCAAGTTCACCGGCAACTCCGGTGCTGCTAGTTTATGCAGATTCGCGATGTCGTCCTGTGTCAGATTACGGAAGATTTCCGCGTCGAGAGGCGACGAGTTAAAAAACGACGATTTCGCACCGCCTTCCGGCGAAACCAACGCCGATTCAACAACCTGCAAACCGTCACAACCCATCGGAATTGCTTCGTCCGTACCGGTTTTGCGAAGTACACGCAAACGTTCGGCGATTTCGGTTGCCGACCCGAAAAGAATTTGCGATCGTCCAACAGAAACCAAATCACCCGGACGCAACCGCCAAAGGTGTATCGCTTCACCGTTGACACGTGTCCCGTTTGTACTCTGCAAATCGGTCAACAGTATCGCGTCTCCGTCTTCAGTTATACGCAAATGATAGCGGCTGATACGCTCATCGTTCAACTGAATCGAGTTACCGTCTTCACGTCCCAGCGTGACCGGCATAACCATCTGGTTAAAAATCCTGCCACGTTCAGGTCCGTCCAATACGCGAAGTGTTACAAGTGCCATCGTTATTACCGCTAAAATAGAAAAGTTTTTTCTCACAGACAACGGCGTGCCAACCGTGACCGCGCAAGATTATTTATACAGTATAGCATATATTTTGGTACACAGACAAGTTCTAATGAAGATATTGTAGAATTTTTTTCAGACAGGTATAACCGCAAGGTTTATCTGCATACCAATTTGTTAATCGTTCACATTTCGTTACCGTACATTGAATCATTACCCCAATCGTTTGCAATTTATCCTCATATAGTTGATAACCAGAATCGCGTCATTTAACCGCAGGTGTCGCGTGCGGCGTAATCGTGACGCGACTCACGGTTCAAATAATTTATTTCAAAAAGGGCAGACACTAATGTTTGCCCAAAATTTGACGTACCGAAATTACGGTTTTTCGAGAAAAAAATCATAACTGCTCCGGCTAAAGTGTCTCTCCTATCATCACGTTTTTAATCGTCCCCTTCATCTGGTGCTGTTGTCCGAAATTTGTTTCTTCATAATTTCCGATTACCAACGAGCCGCCCCACACTTTTGGTTTGTTCAACTGTACCTGTTTCTCTGCTACCGTTTTGCCGTCTTGCGACACCGTCATTGATTTACCATCGTACTTGCACGTTATGTGAACCCACTGACCAACCGGCACTTTGCCGCCGTCGCAATCTGTACCCGCGATGTGAAACCGCCACGTTCCGTTTAGTCCCTGAATAAACCAGCCGCTCTGATTCCAACGTCCGTAACTTACCAGCACCGGCATTGCGTCCGCACTGTCCAACTTTACGTCAAAGTCGAGTACAAACGTTTTATCAATGTTGAGGTTCTTAAACGGAAATACCATACCGCCCTTCGTTACCTGTAATCCTTCCGACGTTATTTTCGCGTCGCCCTTGAGCGTCGAAAAATGCGATGTAATGTTGTCCGTAAGCGTTACCTCGAACGGTTCACGTGTCGGCTTTTCCGGTATCTCCGGTACTTCTACCTCAATCGCAATCGGTTTACTCCGAACACCGTTACCCTCCAACACCAATTCGTACTTCGTCAAACCAGCACTCGTCGGCTCGTCAACGTAACTGTGCGCCGTTGTCTCATTAATCAGTTCACCGTTACGGTACAGATAAAAGTTCAAACCAAACGTTTCGGTTGACCTGTCCCAAGTCAGCAACACTGTTGCGTCTTTAACATTAATCGTTGCGGACAACTTCGGCAATTTTTGCGGCAATTGCATCGGATGAATCTGTCGAAACTGCCCCGCTACAGAGTTGCCGCCGGGCATATCAATTCTTGGCGACGACAACGCCGCATCGTGCGCCGCCGTCAGCAGCGCAAGCATCCGTTGATACACCGCGTTGTTCGGCGATTCAAACGAGACAACCGCTTCTCCGCTCTTGTCCCACCGCCGCAGTTCCTGTGTCGGGAACGACGAGAGCGGCACAACAGCATGTTGATACTGCGAATTATTAAGCATCCGAACCCGTCGCCAATTTTGGTCAACCGGAACATTACGGCAAAAACCGAGACCGTAGCCAGCGGAATCTTTCGCTAACGGCGCACGCAGAATCCGACTCAATTCCGGCTTTTCAAGGTTTATCCAGTCCGCCTCAAAACGACTGATATTCCCTTTGCTGTCAGCGTGACACTTCGCGCAACCGTTCTCTTGCATTATTTTTGTCAACTCTGTTTTCACAGTATCCCAAATCGGTAGTGAGTAACCGTGCTTCGTGAAATTCCATGTTCCGTAGTACAAACCGTTCGTGTCAATCCACGCGAGAACGAGTTCTTTTTCCGTTTGAGAAAGGTTGACCTTATCCTTATGTCCCGACAGAACAATGTCCGCGAGCGGCGCGTTACCCGAGCCGTGTTGGTACGCATCTAGAATTTGAGCGGAGTAATATGCCGTACCGTTCATACAGTCAATCGCGCCGATGAGCGGTGATTTGTAAATCACTTCACGGCGGCTAACCAAATTTTCGTAACTGTTATTGAAATAAGCCGTCCAACCGCCTGTCAAATCGAGACCGCCTTCAATACCTTTTTCGCCGCCGTGACATTCAACGCAATGTTTATCGAAAATCGGCTGCACCATCGAAGCGTAATCAATTGGACCACTGCCCCAACTCTCCGCCCGCAACCGGATCGGCTCCGATTTTAACGACGAGTTAAAACGATGAGCAGTCATCGTTTTCGGCGCGATTTCGTACTCGTGACAACCAACACAACTTCGCGTCGTTCCCGGTGCCGCTTGAATGAACGTTCGCATACTGCGCACTAACTTATGTTGTTCGTCGAGAAGTTGGAAATAAACCGCCTTGCCGCTCGGTACTGTAAAATACGCACTGCCGTCCGCGTTGACCGGCACTTCGCCTAAAAAGTTTTTCGCACTGAACGCCAACGCTGCCGATACCACATAAGTTTGATTCAGGAACGTCGGACCCGGTGTCGGACTGATTCGGCTCGTCTCTTCGATCACGCGAAGATATTTTATCGTTCCCTTTTTTACTGTCGGATTACCGGCGTAAACGTCCTGCACGAAGAAGTTGCCTTCCGTTTTTGTACGGTCAACTTGGTCTGCAATCGACGGCGGCACCGGACGCGGCGAGACGATAATCGGGTTGTGCAAGTCAATCGACGCATCGTACAAAATCTGTTTCCGTTTGCCTGACCGGTCAATCAGCAGCAGCGAGTTTTTCTGTTTCGGTGCCAACTGTCCGCTGTACAACACAAGATTTTCGGATAACGGTTGCGGGTCGCACGATTCGCCGAGATCGCATGTCGGATTGTCGGGATGCTCGAAGTTGTAAATCGCCTCAATATTATCTTTGCCTTTGCGAATATCAAACATCGCAATCGAACCACGCGGCGGACAATTATGTTTCGTAAAAGCACTGCAAACCAGATTTGGATTGCCCGGCACGACTTGGTTTTGCAACGTCGCTTCCGGCAACACGAGATTGTTGGCAAACACCGCCGTTTCGTTGGTACCGTCGGGATTGACCGACCACGTGCTTTGCTGCGTCAGTGCCGTTTTGTCGATGTACTCCCAACGTCCGAACAAGATACGACCGTCGGGCATAACGGACGGGTCAAATTCATTGACGTTATTGACACTAATCGGATGAATATCGCTGCCGTCGGCGTTCATTACGTGCAAGATGTTTACGCCTTCATTGGCACACGGCACGAGACCGATGTATCTTGTCGAAGTAAATACAATCCGTCCATCGGGCAAGTAGGCGGGCATTGTGTCGTGATTACCGCCGTGAACACCGCAGTATTGATTGCAGACGTTTATTTTAGAATTGGTGACTTGACGTAATCCGGTACCGTCGATTCCGATTTCGTAAATCGACGTGCCGCCGTGTTGTTCGCCTTTGTAACAGAAGAGGACACGTTTGCCGTCAAACGACAAATCGGGGTCGCTGTACACACCTTTACCCAACGAGTTAGCGGACTCGCCGTCAATGACAACGCGGACTTTCGCAACATCGCCGCGAGCGGCACCGTCAGGGTTTTCCAGTACATAGATACCGCCGCCGGGTCGCCATTTATAATACGTATCGTAAATGTGCAGCCCGAGATAGTTGTGACGTTTGACAAACAAAATCGGTTTGTCGAGCGTAACTTCGTCAACAACCGAACCCTGTGAGTCAAGTGCGGCAAAACAAAATACCGCACCGAAAAAAAACGATAAAAAATATCTAGTAGTCATTTTAGTCATTTGTATTTATCTCCTGATTGAATACAGTTTTGTTCCATCGTAAAAAAAGCACGTGTGAATCATTCGGAAATCTCTAAAAACTCTTTTTGGGAGTGTTCACTTAAAGGCAACTTCTAAAAACTCCACTACTTCTTTCAGCAAGCCCCTAATTTTACGGGGTTTGTTGTTTTAAGTCAATAGGTTTTTAGAAGATGCCTAAAGATAGTTATGCGCAAATTCAACTCGGAGTCGTTAAAGTTAGATAAAATACATCGTATATGTAACAAAATGTGTCGTGTTCCATGCTTTCCTATATGTTGTATTTTGCTTAAATTGTCAAATTTATACTGTGGACAACAAAAACTATCTTTAAGTGAACACTCCAATTTGTCATTTGTCTTTCCTTTCGTGAAAAGGTTTGGTGTGGTTTTGCTTGCGAACTCTTCGCAACTGCAAGCCGAACATTATAACCAAAACAACCCGCATGTCAACGCAGTTAAAAAAATTTTTTTTCTTTTGGCAAATTCTGAAAACTCCACCCTCTGTTTTAGCAAGTTCCTAATCTTTCGAGGTTTGCTGTTTTGGGTCGGTAGGTTTTTAGGAGATGCCTTACAGTTTGAGTGATGTAGATAGCGGATAAATTATTACGTGTACAACAAGCGTAACTCTGCGGAGTATCGCTGCGTTACCGCCTATTATGCGTTTTGCCGGGAACGTGAGTGCGATGATTGTGCGAATGTTTCCGCAAGCGAGACGCTTGTGTACCTGTGCCTGACAGAACAGCATCAAGCACACTACCGCACTACCCGTTGTAATACCGAGCCGTTATCTACTACGTCGAACATTGGTCTTAACGGGTTTTGTTGTTTGTTCAGCACCCCGCCTTTGAAGTGATAGACGAAGTTGAGTCCTACGTTCCATGACTCTTTTTGGAAACCGTTACCGCCGCGTCCTTCTTTTGGTATTGACATCCTGAATGTTGTGTTTAGTTCTACCTTGTCGTTTATTGGTAGTTCGATTTTGCCGCCGAAGAGCGTGTCGCCGTATTCTGACATTCCAAATTCGAGACGACCAATACCGCCGATTAGCAGGTTCTTTCTCACGAAAAACATATAGTAACTCGCGGCAGCAATTTTTGATTTACCTGTCTGGATGTAGGTTGTCCAAGCGTTGCTGTCTGTCTTTGTTCCGAATCCGCCTAGAAAACCGTACTCGTATTGTCCATACGTCTTGTACGAGAGTTCGGTACGAATCTGTTCAACGCGATACTTACCCGCGTAGTTATCTTGCAGCCAATCGTAAACTACACCCATTTGCAGCGGCTTGTGTTGCGAACGTAAGAACAAACCGGTGGTGAACATATATTGTGTACGATGGTTTTTCGTTTGCGTCGAACCGGTGAAGTTACTTTGAAGCGACTGAAAACCGAACTGTCCCGATAGTGTTGACAACGGCGTGACCGGACCTGACCAGTTGAATCCTTCTGAAAAACCGAAGTTGGCGTTGGCGGCACCATCGAGTTCGCTCGCGAAACCAGCGGCACCCATATTTATTGTCAGGTTTTGCAAAAATGCTCCGCCGCGCCCGCCCGACATAAGCGGCGCGTAGCCGTTCGTCTGATAACCGAACGCCGGATTACCGACTGTCGATTGCGTATAAACGCCGCCGCTCATTAGTTGCTCTGCCAACGGTTGAGCGTTCATACCGTTCACACTTTGAACGGGCATCTGTTGGAGCATTGCCAACGTTTGTTCGTCGTATATCGCACCTTCGACCGGTATGAAACCGTCGTCCCCGACTATGTTACGTAACATTCGCCGCGTTTGTTCGTTCGTCATCGGTGTCCAGTTGTCATCGAACGATTCGATGATTTCACCTTCGGTATTATCGGGAACGTTGTTATTGAGATAGTCGTCGGCGGTTTCGACGGGTTCGATACGTCTGGGCGGTTTGGTTACGACCGCACGTTTCGATTCGGCAACAGATGACGGATGAGTGACTTCTGTTTCGAGCGAAGTCGGTACGGCAAGACGCGAGACAACGGGTAAACGTGTTGCGGGCGATGGCTGCGCGGGCGTGTTATTTGCTTTTGGATACGAGTTAGTTGGCGACGGCAGTGTTCCCGCGACACGCAAAATCTCGTTCATCTCCGCCTCGTCCTCCGGTGCTAACACTTGACCGCTGTTAGGAGCAACAAGTAACGGCGGTGCGTCGCTGTTACGCCACTGCGCGGAAACTGTGTTCGCAAGTACAACGTAAACAACCGCTGTAAAAAACGTTACGAAAATTCTCATCTCTGCCACCTTTCGTTCAGACCAAGCCACACACAAATTGTGAAAACACCCCACATTACGGCTATTAGTTCTGTAATTGTCGAACGGTTATCGTCCCGAAAAAATTCATTCTTTCGTTAAAGTCGATGTAATCGGGAAATTTGTAATTAACGCTAAACTTTACGCATTTTACACAGAGTGAAACGAATGCAGCGTAACTTCGCGGGGTAACGCAATGTTCCCATTGTAAACGTTATTCTCCGCCACAAACTGTTAGAAAACATCAGTGAACGGGTGTGTAAAATCACATCTTGACAATCAATAACAATTCCCGTAAAACTAGATAACACCAATTTTAGACCGGTCCTGACAGGTGTTAGCGAAACGGTCTATTAATTTTTTCATCAAAAATAACTTGACAACTTTTGAAACAAAAACATTTTCATTCACAGTCGATTTACCCGGTTTGATTGACTTGATGGGAACCGCGCTGTATCAACATCCCGGTGCCGCCATACGTGAGTTGATTCAAAATGCTCACGACGGAATCGTTCGCCGTCGTATGCAGGAATTTGCTGCGTTATCACAAAATTCATGGCAGGGGAAAATTCATTTCATTCAAAACCCCGAAGCCGGAACGTTCGTCATTGAAGACAACGGAATCGGTCTCAATGCCGAAGAAGCCGAAAAATATCTCGGTACCGTCGGGCTGGGAATCACTGGCATATTACGCCGCTCTGCTTTACAACAAATTGAAAATCAAACAAGCCGCTCCAGTGATTTGATTGGTCAATTCGGTATCGGTTTACTCAGTGCTTTTTTACTTTCAGACCAAATCGTAGTTGAAAGTCTGCGGCTCGGTGACAACCAAGTACCTATCCGTTGGGAAGCGGATAGCAGTACTGTAATCCGGCTTTCGCAGGGAGACAAAACAACACCCGGCACAAAAATCACACTCCGTTTACGTCCTGAACAAATACAGTATGCGGAATCAGAAGACGCTATTGAGGAAGCGATTCGTCAATACGCCGATTTTCTCAATATCCCGATTTTTTTGAACGACCACGAACAGCGGGTCAATGTTGCGAGACCAATTTGGTTTGAACCGGAAGTTGATGACGACGATTTGATTCTCGCTTTGGAAAGTTGGTTTCACGAAACGCCGTTGAGCGTTATTTCGGTTCGCGTGGAAAAGCCAGTTACTGTTCAAGGTGCTTTGTACATTTCACCGCAGCGGGTTCCCGGTTTCACTGACGAGGCAATGGTTGCGACAACGATTCGGCGAATGATTATTTCACGGCGGATTCAAGGACTAATGCCGTCGTGGGCTCCGTTTGTACGAGGTGTTCTCGAACTGCCCGACTGCCGTCCAACCGCAAGCCGTGAAGAATTGGTACGTGACGAAAATTTTGATAAAGTCAAACAAACGATTGAAAGTATTTTGTTCGGTTATTTTGAAAAACTCGCCCGCGAAAAACCTGCCATCTGGGAAGCACTACTCAACTGGCATCGTTATACGCTCGCCGGTTCCGCGTTGGAAAACAGCCGTTTGCGAAAATTGCTTCGCGGAACGTATCGCTTTTCGACGCATCGCGGAAAATTGACGTTCGAGGAAATTTTGGAACGAAGTCCCGCTGATACACTTTTCGAGGAGGATGCCGAGTATGTTATCTGGTATCACGGCGACCGGCGGCAGGAAGCGGCGATTGATTCGGTTTTCGCGGACTTGAAAACGCCGTGTGTTCACGCAACAATGATGTTTGAAGAGGCGTTGCTCATTGAAATGGCAAACGATGCGGTAATCGAAAAGAATCTCGTAATTGATTGCCGTGTTGCTGTACCAGAAACGAAAGGTTTTTCAAAGATAGTTCTCGGCGCGAAAGACACCGAACCGGTGAACGAAGACTGGGAGATTTTTTTCGAGGCGATTGACGCGAAAATTTTCAGTGCGCAATGCGATGGAACGCAGCCCGTATTCGCGTTTTTGAACGAACGATACGATTTGATGAAAACGTTAGACGCATTGAAAAAAGGCGGGGAAATTCCGTCGTCGTTCCAACGTATGATAGACAAACATCTCGAAGGTGAAGAATTGCCTCGCAACGAAATTTTACTAAACCGGCGGCACCCGTTGGTGGAGCGTGTATTGGAACGGGCAACGACCGACCCGATCGCAAATGTGTTACGGGTACTCGTTTTTCAAACAATGCAATCCGCCGGAGCATCACTGTCACGCGACGCGAGAGAGCAAATAGAAATTGACCTCGAACGAATCGCCGAACGGCTTGTTTCGCAATGAAATTTTCACAATGAAATTTTAGGCGAATTAAAGTTCAATAGAGTTGAGTTTTATAAACTATACCGAACACGGTTGGAATTTGTCGTAATGTTACATGCAACATTTCTGCATCTTTGCCCCGTAGGGGCTAAACATGCCAGTATTTATTAACACTGCCCCCGCGTGAAACGCGGGGTAGGCATCACAAAAAGACCGAACCCCGTAAGGGGTTCAACAAAAACCGCGT
>JAITST010000504.1 GCA_031287585.1 Planctomycetaceae bacterium
AAGGATTTAGGGCATTATTTTGTTATGTTACTCGGACACAGCATTTTTTGTGCCATTTAGTTGAAAACAAAATCCACCACTAAAGTTTACACACCCCCGCAGCGGGTGTGAAAAATACCTGTGAACGTGTACAATCGTTCAAAACGTATATCGTGTAACAAACTCAAATCTCACCGGCTCACCTGCCCGCATTGGTACAACTTTATTGCTTTCGTACTTTTGCCAATGCGTTTTCCAGAAATTCACTTCAAAACCTGTCATCAACGCCGGTGTCCAGTTGTAGAGTATGTTACCGAAAATGCAGTGACAATAGTTACGCGCGGTGTTGTTTGTTGCGTTGCCGGAAACTACGTCTTCGTTATATGGGTCATCAATCATATAACAAATGTTCGTTCGCAGTTTGTCTGTCCAACGATATTCTAGGTCAACCCAACCGCCTTGTGAACGAATCGTGTCGCGGCGTGTGAGGTCAACGCCTTGAATTACGCCGCCCTCAAACGAACCGAGATTGTCGCCCAAAAACAACTCCGCTTGCAAACGTAACTTGTTCGTTATCGGAACATCAGCGTCAATGTTGAACGACCACGTTTGCAACTTCCGCGTTTCACGCACACTACTCTCAACAAAATCAAAACGCTGTTCGCCGACGTGAGCGGAAACGCCGAGCGTAATCGGTTGGCAATCCGTGTAACCTTTTCGGAAAGTATATGCTAACCGACCTTCGATGATAGGCCAATCGCTAACGTTCGGTGTCACGGCAGGGGCAGCGTTAAATCCGTCACGTAAAACGTTGTCAACCATCGCCGTCTGCAAGAGCCAGTTGGTATGTTGCGTAACGAAAAATTTTCGGTCGTACCGCAGTTGTGCGCGGCGATAACCGATGTTGCCCGTTCCCGCTCCGGCGGTATAGTTGAGCGTTTGCGGATAGAGCGGTGACAAAACTTCCCAATCTTGCCCGATGATAAATTTCGCCATATCGTTACCGACTTCGACAAACGCCTTCCGCAGCATAAGCGACCCGCGATTACGAATCGAGTAACTGCCCTGAAAATCGACTTCAACAACCGCTTTCGACTTACTACCTTCCCAAGTTTTGAAACCGGGTGCGTCAACCGAAACGCCGAGCCGTGTCGAACGCGGGTCGATAAAGAACGCCGGTTTGCCGTCGATATCGGGCGAGTTCGCGTAAACAATGTAATCGCCCGCGACAGATTTCTCGCTTTCGTAAGACGCACTAACGTTGATATATCCGTAAGGCGTAATCGTAAACTGTCCCTTCTTCCACGCCAGACTTTTATCGGCGGCAGGCGGCGGCATAATCGGAATCGCGGAATCGTTCGAGCGGCTACGGTACTCACGTAAAAAAGCGTCAAACTCCGCTTTGGTAATGTAAGAGTTGCCGTCATCAACCTGCGCAAACAACTTCGTAACAAGCACAAGAACCGCAAACGCAATTGTAATCCAAAGCGAACGCCCGAAAGTGGAAATGTGTCTCATAGAAAACTAATAGGTCAAAAGTTGTTAAAAAACGACGTAACCAGCGTAGTCGTATTATCGACAAATCTGACATAATTAGTAAATTCAATACAAACGGACGTTAAAGCCGACGTATGTTGACCAAGTTGACTTGTAATTTGGTAAGATATTCAAATTGCGAAGTAGAGATGGTAACACGTATCGCCGCGTAGATGTTACCAAAAATGTTGGCAACGAACAAACGTAATTGTGTTCATTGCCAAAATGCTACGACAAATCCTTACCCCGAAAGAGGCAAGGACTTATATCAAATTCCATCCAGACATCAGGAAATTTTTTTCCGATGTTAGGGGATAACAATTCGTTTACCGGTTCGACAAACGGCTATTTATTCCTCTTCTTATTTGTCCGTTACCGATACGTCTCGTATTGGTTTTCGCTTGCGGGTCTTGCGGTAGAATTACTTCAATGTTACGAAACGCAACGGGACCGTGATTGCCTTGCAGCATAAGGGGACCTGTTGCGGCTTCTTTCATTGTGATACCGCCGCCTGTCGGTGCCTTGACTTCTACGTTTTCCTGAACGAGTTTGCCGTTGAGCGTGATTTTCTTGAACACGGCATTTTCCGTTTTGTTGCCGTCAGCGTCGAATTTAGGTGCAACAAACTCAATGACGTATTTCTGCCAAGTTCCCGGTTCGGTACTGGCGTTGGTCTTCGGAGCGGTTGCGCTGTAAATTGCGCCCATATCGCCTTGACCGAGTTTGTCGTCCGGTTTACCGAAACTGTCGGAAACCTGAACTTCGTATTCGCCCAACAGATAAACGCCGCTGTTTGAACCTTTCGTCAGGAAGAGTTCGATTTTTACCGTGCAGTCGCCGAACTTTTCGTTCGTGTAAATATCGACACCCGGTCGCGGATTGAGTTTTCCCCAGTTGCCGGGAACCGTATTGACGAGAGCCGGTCTTTCGCCTTTTTTGGATTCCGCGAGAACCAAACTGCTTGCGTCGTCAGTGGCAAGCGTTACGGTTCCAACTTTCCAAACATTTTCGGCTTTGGTGTTGGCAGGTGTCCAACCGTCAAGATTTTTGCCGTTAAATGGTCTAACAACTTTCGACTGTGCCGAAACGGAAACAGTCAATACACACACCATCACGAGAGAGAAGAGAAATTTTTTCATAATAAGAATATCCTATTGTTGAAATGTGAAAATATGAACGTCAGCCCAAACACTTACGGCAACGTTCCACAAACTATCGTAAGGATTATACCGTTTTTCACGGCAAGTTCAATGGGGGTGTTAAAGAAAAATACAGAAATTTTTGATTTGGAAGTGTTCACTTAGTCACCGTAAAACAATAAAACGCTCTTGACATAGCAATAGACGATGGAGTTTTCTGCCTATCGTTCAATTGAAAATTGTGTTACATACATTACCACTTAATAGATGTTGACAAAGAATCTTTACCCCGTAGGGGTTAAACATGCCAGTGTTTATTAACATAGCCCCCGTGCGCTAGCACGGGGCAAGCCGCCCCCCAAACCCAAAAGGGGTTGAACAAAGTGGTTGTAGTCAGTGGCGGTTCTTGTTTAACCCCTACGGGGTAAAGATTTGCGTTGTTTCTTGACGGCAAGCGTCACGCGATACGTTTTTGATGTTCCACAAACAATTTTCAATCGTGTTCAGACAGAAAAAATTCGGACGAGTTATTCTTTGATGGATCCTAATCAGAACATTCGCGCGGTGTTCTACATAAAAGAATAGGAATTTGCAATATGCGCCCGTGCCGTCAGTCAAAACTGACGGCAATAATGGGGAATGATTGTTTGCCGTCGGTTTTAACTGACGGCACGCGGGGTTACATAACTGCGGACAACATCTCGTCATCGACAATCAAATCGTAATCGTACTCCGCCCAAAATGCGTCTAATGGTGACGCTTCGGACGGTGACGCGGTTGGCGCGGCGGGTGCGCCAACCGATGATTTTTTGACAAAGTATAAGTTTGACCACGTCCACTTTGTTCTACCGTCGGCGGGGTCACGGTAGGAAGCGTAAATCTGGTATTGGTTTTCTACCAGTGGTTGCGTGTCTGTCCACTGCGCTGTTTTCAAATAGGACGTACCGGAAGCCGGAAAGCCGCTCTGATAGACCATGTAATTCGTGCCGACACCGCTCCACGTCAACTTGATACTGCCGTCAGATAAAATCTCGTGACCGGTAATTTCGATTTTCGGCGCAGTGGTCGTTACAACAATAGGCGTTGCCCACGACCACTTTTTCAAGGTGTCATTGTAAGCGTACACGGAATAGGTTGTTGTTGCTGACGGATTGGAGTCAGCATAACTTGTTACTCTTTCTAAATTGACAACAAGTTGAGCGTCTTTGTACACCAAGTAACGATAATTAGAACCGAGATCTGTCCACGTTACGTTCGTCGTGCCGTTTGATGTTACGGTCGAAAGAACGACCGGCGCGTCAGTTACTTCTTTTCCATTCACAATTTTTGCCGCCGTTTTCGCCGATATTTCTATCGAGAACGCAGAACCAACGGCTTGAACACGATACGAATACGATGTATCCGCCGTCAGTCCGTTATCAACATACTGCGAATCAGTGCCAGTATAAACCGTGTCATACGAAGAGCCATTGAAACGCTGCAAAATATATTCCGTTGCGCCTTCAACTTGATTCCAAGCCAGCGTTAACGTTGTTTGAGCCGACTGCGTGGAACGGAGATTCGACGGTGTTGCAAGAGCAGCGCGTTGTTGTACCGTAATGGTATCTGCAAAATACGCTTTTACTGGTACTTTTCCGCCGGAAGTGTTGCCGGACTCTTCGTCGGCAATCGCTTCGGTGTTGTCCTCTACGACAACGTAAACCCTATAAGTTCCGGGTGCTAAATATTCAGGCGGAGTCCACTTGAATGTTGACAATTCGCCGAGTGTCGTCTCGCCGATAAGAATACCGTTGTAATCGTCAATGCCGTCATCGTCCAAGAATATACTGACTTTCGCATCATTCGAGGTGTTCGGCACTTCGACACTGAATTGGTATGGGAAGCCGTTGCCGCCTCGTATCTCTGCCGTCTCAATTTCATTCGATTGCAGGATTTCCATAAGTGCCGATGTTACTACGGTGTTGCTTTCGGCGGCGGCAATGGCGAGACCGTCACCGCTGTAAGCGGCAGCAGCGGCGGCGGAAGTAACGGTATATTCCCATTGAGCGATTTCCGTATCGAGATAACCGACAACTCCATAAACCCGTTGTGTATCGGTGCAGAGGTCTTCCTGCAAAATGACTTTGCCCGTTGCCAGCATTTCCGCTTCGGTTTTTACCGTTCCGTCAGAGAGTTTGAACATAATGAACGGGTCGCTGTTGGAGCCGTCCCAATTCAAACACAACAGATGCGGCGGATACGCTGATTCGTCTGTTTCGCCCAAAGTAGCGGCTGCCATCGGCGATGCAGATTTGGCAATGGCTTTCAAGTTATTAATGTCCTTTGTAACGAGTCCGAGTAAATTCGTGTTATAATCAATCAACACACCATCATAGCCAACTTCAATACCGTTGGCACCACCAATCCTTACACCAACTTTACGGTTTCCCAGCAGCCATCCGAGGTCTACGTTAAAAACGGCTTCTACGTAATCGTCTTTATCATTGTCGTTGTACGGTGTAAGATATACTCCGACTGCCGCGTTAGCAATTCGCCAACCGCCGATGTCAATGCCCAAAACAGTAATTTTGGGCACTGTAATTTGCATATCGGCGGCGGCGACAATGGTAAATGTCGGATTGTATATTCCATCGTTAGAGCCGTCGAAGTCTCCCATCTTGAAGGCAAGTTCGCCCGTTGCCAACCCCCACGCCAAACTTGCATAAAGGTTACCTTTGAGGTAGTTGTCTTTCCAGTTTAGTTCCAGTTCGCCTGTTGCTTTGAACAAATTTTTGTTGATGGCAACGACCTGTCCGTTAATGATAAATTTACTTGCATCTACGTAGATACGACCATCAATAGTTACAAGCGACAGTCCCGCGACTTTCCGACCGACTGTCAGTTGCACGCCTCCTTCGAAATAGAGGTTGCCGGACGCAATACCGCCGACAGCTGCGTCTATGTGCTGTAAAAACAGCGGGGTGGCTCCGAGTTGAATTCCCGCTTTCAAGTCGCCATAAATCTCTTTGAACTTTCCTTGAGCGAGTTTTTTGGCATCGCTTATGATACCAAAATTGCTATCGGCATCCATATACGCGCCGATTTTTTCGATATAGGGAGAGTAATTGACAAACTCCAGCGATACACCAAAAGTCATTCCCGCAGGAATACTTAACCCTGCTGTTGCGGTGATGTTGCCGTTATTGTCCCACGTAACTTCAACATCTTTAATGCTGTAACCGCCAGTGCCGAAAAGCGGAATAGTAGGAATAACGATACTTCCGGTTGCTGCCGAAGGGGCAATCATTGTCGAAATCGGCGAAGCATATTCTCCGATAGTAGTTCTTGCCCCTTCAACGGTGCAGCGGAAGAACAACAGCGGAGCGGCTGCTGCAAATACGCTCATTCCCTTGAGCGTTGTCAGGTATCCCGTACCGTCATAGTAGAAGAAATCGCTGCTCAAATCTTTGGAGGATATGACTTTCGAGACGGTTCTTGAGCCGTATTTATCATTATGCACACCAACCAAACCGGTCTGTGCTGTGTTATAGATATTCACCGTCCCTCTGTTGCCACCGATGAACGCCTCGCCTGCCATTGACACAAGGTCGCCGTTGGTGATGTTGTGAATCACCTTTCCAACAAGAACATGTCCATTATAGCTGTCTTTATACTTGTTGTTTGCCCATTCGGAAGAGATTCCCGTTGCGCTGAAGGTCTCGACTGTATCGATGTAGTAATTCATCGCTGTTAAATCGGCAGCAAACCATTGTGCCAACGCTCCGCCGAGTGAAAAGCCCGTAACGGTGAATGTTGCGGCGGTACTTGCTGTTCCAGCAAAGTTGGACGCTTCTATTCCCCAAGCGAGTAGGTCTTGTGCGGACTTAATATACTGACTGTATCCGACTCCGCGGTGGTCAGCATCGGCAATAATATCCAAGACAGTCGCATAAGATTTTGCAAGGTTGCTGAAGTCCACGTCAGTTCCCCTGAATACGAGCATTGAACTTTCGCCAGCATCAAGTTTCCCGTCTTTGTCAAGGTCTTGTATCAGCCCTTCGGCATAAAGTCCGAGCGAATTGGTAAATACCTTTTCTACTATCCACCCCGTCATATCGTAATCACCATACTCGCTCGAAACGGTAACCGGTTTTCCCGTTGCATTTTTTATGGCATCCGGGTCGCTGGGTTTTCCTATCACGGATTTTGCTATCGCCTCATTGAAACCGGTGGTATATTCTTGCGTCAGCGTTGCGACTTTAATTGATACCACATCGCTTTCGGTAACATCGGACTTGACACCGTTCATCTCTGACCAGACAATGCAGTAATACTGTGTTGTACCAAGCGAAGACGTTGCCGGCGTGTAGGTGCTGCTCGTTCCTACCGGTTTCCATCCATTTGGCGTTGATTGATACCACTGATAGTGTGTTGTGCTGCCTTCTTTTCCTGTTGCTGTCACGGAAAGTGCCGTTGTACTGGCATCTTTGATGAAGGTTTTCCCCTGTGGCTGAACGGTGATTTTCGGCTTCGGAATGACCGTGACCGTTGCCGTTTCGCTCCGCGTGGTCTTCGTCTCTCCGTTCAGCACGCTCGTTATGATGCAGTAATAACTTGCGTCATATGCGGTATCCGGACGATAAGTACTGTCCGTTGCGTATTGCATTCCGCTGGTGGAGTTATTTCTGTACCATTGGTAGTAGAGAACATCCTCTTTTCCTGCCAATGCTGTTACGGACAACACATTTGCGCTGTCGTTCTGTTTGTAGGTTGCATTTTGCGGCTGCTGTGAAATGACCGGCGCAGTCGGCTTCATGGGCGAAGTTTTAGCCAATACCATAGCCGCTGCAATGGAAACTCCGTTTTTGCCGACGGCTGTAACCTGTACGAAATACTCTGTCCGCTCCCTCAAGCTCGTAACCCGCTGACTTGTGCCTGCCGTCGAATAGATTTCGCCGATTTGTGTTGTGAAGTTCGCATCGCTATACACTTTCACTTCGTATTTTTCCGCTCCGCCGGCAGATGCCGTCCATTGTATTGTGAACTCGCTGTCATCATAAGTTACCGAATGAATGTTTGTCGGAACGTTGGCGTTTGTAATGACCTCAATCGTATTGGACTTTTCGGAATCTCTGCCTGCATTGTTAGTTGCCACAAGCCGGTAGTATTTCACTGAATTTGCATCTTGCGTAACAATGAGGACATCATTGAAGTCGAAGTTGTTTTTAACCAACGTTTCACTCTGTGTTCCGGCGACATCGGTGTAGGAATAGAGTTTGTATGTCAATCCAATCTTCCTGTTCCATTCCAGCGTTGCCCCGGTTGAAGTAACTGTTATTGCCTCAAGCACCGGTGCGTTTGGCAATGTTGTTGCGGAAGCGGTAACGGAATACCATGACTCCGCATAACTTGTTGTTTCTGCTGCCTTGATACGGAACTGATATGCCACACCTGCGTTCAGTTCTGTGATAGTTTCGGATGTTCCCGTAACCAATTTCGCCGTCCATATCACGCCGTCCGTACTGTATACTAACAAGTATTCGCTGGCATTGGCAACGGCATCCCATGACAATTTCACGGAATTGGCGGTAACCTCGCTGGGGTTCAGATTCGTTGGAGCAGCCAACGCCGCTTTGTCTGTCCTTGGGGCAACAATGTTGGAAAAGTCAGAGTAATCCTCGTAACTGCCTGTCCCTTTTGCCCGCACCAGATAGTAATACGTTGTGTTCGCCGAGAGCAGTTTGTCTTCGTAAGACGTGTTTGTTCCGCTGTAGATTGTTGTCCAACTGCCGTCCGCCTCGGTTAAACTTCTTTGAATTTCATAGCCGATTGCACCAGTAACAGTATTCCAACTTAACGCAATGGAACTGACCGTAACATTACCCTTTATCAAATTCGGAGCGACGAACTCCAATTTGGACGTTGTCCAGTCCTTCGTGTCGTAATCCGTCTCCCCCCCACTCGTTATCGCCGCTTTTACGCGGTAATAATACGTTGTGTTCGCAGTAAGTCCGTTACCGCTGTTGTCGTCCTTGTAGTTGGTATTTGCTCCGCTGTAAATCTGTGTCCAGCCGTTTATGCCGTCGGCACTTCTTTCGAGAATGTAGATGCTTGAATTAACAACGGATGTCCAACTCACTCCAATGGAGTTGCTCGTGATGCTGGCACTGGCAGACAACAACGGATTTTGCGTGGTTCCACCCGAAATGTGAGCGTAGCCCGATTCCACATTATTTGCCGCTACCGCCTTCACACGAAACTCATACTCCGTGTTTGGTGTAACGGTTACGGATTTCGATGTTTCCGTAACTGTTACTTCCACCCAACTCGATTGGTTGATATCTTTGTACGCAAATAAATATCCATCCGGCGTGCCGTTATCGGGTTTCATCCAACTTACCGTGACTATGGAATCCCCAATGTTTTCGATTGTCAAGCTACCGGGAACTTTTAACGTAGTTTTGTCCGTTATTACGGATATTTGGTCAGAAAAGGAACTCTCGTAAGGATCGGTCCCAACAGCCGTTACCTTGAAGTCATACGGTGTACTTGCGTCAAGTGAATCTTTCGTGTAAGAGGTTGATGTAATATCGGTGATGCTAATCCAAGTTGAATCGCTTGATTTTTTGTATTGCAGCGTATAACTGCTTTTATTGGCAATGCTAGCCCAACTCAGGTTGACATATTTCGTAGTGGAAGTCGGGTCGGGGTTGATCGATATTACGGTCAATGTCGGCGTTACAAGCGTAATGAGATCCGTTTTGACGGTAAAAATACTGGAAAATTCCGAGTCCTTATGCTTACCGTTACTCGTTCCTAACGCTATCACACGGTAGTAGAATGTTGTGTCTGCAGTAAGTCCTTTGTCCTCATAACCCAGCTCCGTTCCTTCGAAAATCATCGTCCAGTCGCTTTTTCCGTTTTCACTTCTTTCAACGCGATATCCGCTTGCGTTAGCGTGGTCTACGTAGTTGTCCCAACTCAACTTAATGGACTTGGTTGGGGAAGTCGGATTATCTTCAACCGCCTTTGCCACTACAAACTGCGAAATATCTCGCAAATCGCTTTGCTTCGTGCGTGCGGAATAGGTATAGGACAAAACTGAATTGCTATAATATCCCGTTCCTATTGCCCTCACGTGGAAGTAATAGGTCGTGTTTTGGGTGAGATTGGAAGCAGTAGTCGATGTGTTTGCTCCGCTGTAAATCGTCTCCCAGCCGCTTGTGCTGTCTGGTGCACTTCTTTCGAGAATGTAACTGTTTGCATTGGCAACGGATGCCCAACTCACGGCGATGGACTTATCCATAACGGTGCCGAGTGACAGCGATGACGGGGGGAGTAACGGTTTTGGATTAACCGTGATTGTTGCCTTCTCGCTTGTCGTTGATACGGAAACCCCATTCAGTGAATTCGTTACCACGCAACGGTAATACATGGTTCCTACGGAAGCGAGAGACGGCTGGCAGTCGTTCCCGGTCGCACCGCCAATATTACTCCAATTTTTTCCATCTGCACTGCTTTGCCACTGATACAACAGTGTGCCGAGGTTACCGGGGCGGGTTGCGGTAACCGAAAGTGTCGTTGCCGTGTCGCCGTAAGTGTACGTCGTGTTCGCTGTCGGCTGAACTATAATGTTTGGTGCGTCGATAACATCAATCGTTGCCCAACCACTAAACACCCAATCTGACCAACAACTATCACGACAGTTGGACACATAACATCCGTACAGCGTTTTCCCAGCGGTACCCGTTGAAATACCAGAAAAAATATTTATTGAAGCACCAAAATCGGGTAATTGTGTGGTCGAAGTTGAGGAATATGGGATAATTGTCTCTACACCATCTTGTATTTGATGCCACTCGTATAATATCATCTCACTAGGGTACCCGTTTGTGGTTACTCCTACTAAAAGCGATTCCGTATTTATTCCCTTAACGTAAGTAGCAGATGCTGGCGGAATTGTAATCGTCGGCGGTGCTACTGGTGGGTTGATGGTTATTTTGTACTGAGTGTCACCTGGTGATTTTGCTCTAACTTGATAGGTGACTGTGTGTTGTCCGACTGCATATCCTTCGAGCGAAATTTTTAATGGCACCCCCGTTTTTCTTCCGACCTCGTCCCCGTCAATCATTAAATATGTTTGATTTTCTTTTTTCGACTCAGTAAGGTTAAATTCATTTTCAGTAGTAGCTTTAGGATCGTTGCTTGCTAGTTCGACATAACTATATTCATCGCCAACGTGATCGAGAGTAAATGTGATGGAATTCGTCCTTTGCCAACCACTCGCCCCTAAGAACCCCGTGTCGAAAGTACCTGTTTTCATTGTTTTTTCACTAACAGTCCCCCAGTTCGTCGGGATTTCGATAGTAGCAGCGGCTTGCACTTCCGGTTCTGCTTCCGCAGATTGAAATTGCAGTGCGGGAGCAACTATTGCAATATCGCTTTGCAGGTCATCAATCGGAGCAAGCGGATTGACTGATAGCATTTCGCGTGCTTCCAATGATTCAAATTGCAGACTGCGTCCCTTCTGCTGTTTGGCTTTACGGGAATTGTTGTTTGAGTGATGTGAGGTAAATTTTTTGAACATAAAAAGTTTCCTTGTTGTTGTGATCCGTAACCGATGGGTTACGGATCGTTAGTTAAAGTTGTTGTTTGTTAAAGTTGAAACGAAAAATAAATGTTACATAACTGCGGACAACATTTCGTCATCGACAATCAAATCGTAATCGTACTCCGCCCAAAAAGCGTCTAATGGTGACATTGCGGACGGTGACGCGGTTGGCGCGGCGGGTGCGACAATTGGTGAATTTTTGACAAAGTACAAGTTCGACCACGTCCATTTGGTTCTGCCATCGGCGGGGTCACGGTAGGAAGCGTAAATCTGGTATTGGTTATCCGCAAGCGGTTGTGTGTCAGTCCACTGCGTTGTTCTCAAATAGGATGTGCCGGAAGCCGGAAAGCCGCTCTGATAGACCATGTAATTTGTGCCGACGCCGCTCCATGTCAACTTGATACTGCCGTCAGATAAAATCTCGTGACCGGTAATTTCAATCTTCGGTGCCGATGTCGTTACAACGATTGGCGTTGCCCACGACCACTTTTTCAAGGTGTCATTGTAAGCGTACACGGAATAGGTTGTCGTTGCAGACGGATTGGAGTCAGCATAACTTGTTACTCTTTCTAAATTGACAACAAGTTGAGCGTCCTTATAAACCAAGTAACGATAATTAGAACCGAGGTCTGTCCACGCTACCGTCGTCGTGTCGTTTGATGTTACGGTCGAAAGAACAACCGGCGCATCGGTTACTTCTTTTCCGTTCACAATTTTCGCTGCCGTTTTCGCCGATATGTCTGTCGAAAACGCAGAACCAACGGCTTGTACGCGATACGAATAGGAAGTATCCGCTGCCAAATTGTGATCAACGTATTGCGAATCGGTTCCGGTATAAACCGTGTCATACGAAGTGCCATTTTGACGCTGCAAAATGTATTCCGTTGCACCTTCAACTTGATTCCAAGTCAGTGTAAGCGTTGTTTGGGCTGCCTGCGTGGAACGGAGATTCGGCGGAGGTTGGATCACGATATTTGTCGTATCGACACTGACAACACTTGTCCACCCGGAATCGCCCGCAACATTATTTGCCCGAATCATGAAATCGTACTGCGTGTTTTCTGACAAGCCCGTAACGGTTACTTTTGTATCGGTGACTGTCAACGAAGTCCAATTTTCCTCGCCAGACTTCTTGTATTGTAATTCATACTTCTCGGCTCCGCTCGACGCAGTCCACGAAAAGAATGCCGACGTATTTGTGTTGCCAACACTCTTAAAGTCGGACGGAGTTGTTGGTAATGCGACTTTTGTTGTCGCGTTCGTTTCCGAACTTGCAGAACCACTCTCGTTCGTCGCCGTTAGTTTGAAGTTATATGCGGTACTCGCCGCCAAACCGGTAATCGTCGCCGATGCCGCAGACGTTGCCGGAGCCGTCGCTGTTGTCCAATTACTATCAGTTGACTTTTTATACTGTAATGTGTAACCGGAGAGATTACTTTGTGCCGTCCACGAAAGCGTTACTGAATTGTCCGTTTGCGATGACGACGTGAAACTTGCGGGCGCAACAGGCGAGGCGACTTTCGTTGTCGCGTTCGTTTCCGAACTTGCAGAACCGCTTTCGTTCGTCGCAGTTAGACGGAAGTTATACGCGGTATTCGCGGTCAAACCGTTAATCGTAGCCGATGCCGCTGACGTTGCCGGAGCCGCTGCGGTTGTCCAACTACCATCAGTTGACTTTTTATACTCTAACGTGTAACCGGACAAATTACTTTGTGCAGTCCAAGAAAGTGTTACTGAATTGTCCGTTTGTGATGACGACGTGAAACTTGCGGGCGCAACAGGCGGGGCGACTTTCGTTGTCGCGTTCGTTTCCGAACTTGCCGAACCGCTTTCGTTCGTCGCCGTTAGTTTGAAGTTATACGCGGTATTCGCCGCCAAACCGGTAATCGTTGCCGATGCCGCTGACGTTGCCGGAGCCGCTGCGG
>JAITST010000200.1 GCA_031287585.1 Planctomycetaceae bacterium
ACTTTTTAGCATTCTCGCTTCGGTCATATTGAAGGCAATAGCCGGAAATCCTTCCCTATCAGTTAGTGTCCCGGAATAAGAGTATTTATTGTTATATTCCCAGTTTAATCGATATTGCAGGGCTTTCAAAAAAGCAATCCTTGATACTTCGCAAGGTCTGGTGAATTTCCAGAAATACTTTGGGATTTCATAAGCATCCAAGTCGTCCTTATCTGTTGCAGAAACATATAACAGACATATCTTCCTCGTCATACCAAAAACTGAGGTGCGAAGGGTTGCCCAGTTGTGTGATAGTAATTCGGTTGAGGTAAATCCGCTTGCTTCTTAAACACGCACTTAACGTTGGGTTAGGCATCTTTTTTCGGCTCCTTTCGCTGTCTTAAACCGCCGTATTGCTTGTGTATCAGTTCTTCCGCTGTTGGAGGATGGTGATCACTGTTGTTATCCCGTCTTTCGCCGGTCTTGTGGTCAATCGTAAGCAATGTGTTGCTATACTTCACCCGCGTTTTTTCTTCAAGTTCGTCCATCGTATAGCCGAACCGCCCTTTCCAATCGTCCGGCATATTGACAATAGTGTTACGTTTCTTCTTGCCATCTTTCGCAGACAAAACTTCCGAGAATACCTGCTGTGCCTCGTCAAGATTGAAGACCATTATCTTTTTACCTTCAAACTCTTGAAAAATGGTCAAAATGCGGTACTTCGCTCCCGGATGCCACTTCATAAAATCAAACAAGATCGGACAGAAATGTTTGGTAGTACATAAACGCGGAACGTTTCTGCTGTTTTTGACATTAGCGAATTTCAAACCATTCTTATCAAAATCCAGTGTCGGCTCAACGAGAAGACGAAGATTCGACTCATCGATGCTGATTGAAACGTATTGGCAACCTTGGAAGAGATTTACGCAAGACATATTGAATGTAAGGGTCTTACAACCGAGTGTAATTTTCGGCTTAAAAGTGTCCGACAAGAACTCACCTCGCACTCGTTGAACGGTCGTTGCTTTGGCTTCGCTATAATCGTGAAGTCCGCCCCGGCTTCTTTTCAACGGCTCCGCCACAGCGGCGGGAACGGCAGCATTGTTAGTATTCCTTTCTGTCATTAGCACACCTCATTTGTGAAATTAGTTGCTCTGCATGCTTTCTCGTTAACGGACTTACGCCAAGTTCAAAGCCCTTGACGGGAGAAGAAGGTTCCGATAGTTTCCAATTTTCCAATTTTTTTTGCCAGCGCACGCCTGCATAACATCATATAATCCGGCAGATTTTCCCCAAAATCAGAAATCCAATTACTGGGGATGGCTTTGGTCAGTTTTTTATCTTCTCTGAATTGATACTCACAACAAGTGAGGTCAAAAAATATGACCTGCTCGTTATGTTTAGAAAAGCAGTTGGCAGTTACTTTGTATTTCCAGCCCTTCTGCCATCCCATCAGCCGGTAAATAATGTGTGTCAGTTCACGGGCTTGAATAGGCAACGCCTTCCAGAGAATGGCGTTCCGATTTCGTTGGGTTGTCTTACGCACGGCGAAAAGCCGTTCCGTTGGATGTAACAAAATTTCAACATAAGCGGCTTCTTTCATAAGAGAGACGCAATCACTATTAAAATGCAATCCGCATCCAGAAAAAGTAACGGCGGCATACCGATTACAAAAAAGTTCTTTGCGTATCCGCTTTGCTCCTGCGATGTGTGTCAACTCCGCTTCGATTGGAGGAAAAGGTACCTGTGCCGTTTCAAAAGCGCACAAATAATGATTTGCTTCATAACCGCCAAAAGCAGGATTCATTGGAATGAAGCCCGATAACAATCCTTGCCGGATGATTCTACAAGTAGTTTTATAACTATATTTTGCCCATTTTAACCCTTTGTTTTTAAGAGGCAAAATTACAAAAAACAGGTTATAAAACTACTTCTAATGATAAACCTGTTATCAAAATACGGAGAGGTTTGATTAGATTTCAATAACAGCAAGGAACGTGTATATTCCTCCCTGGAAACAATACCATCGTGGTGATCCGGCTCATAATATATTTTTCGTTGCCCCTTGTTCTTAATAACTTTGTGGGTTTTGAAATTTTCAACAAATGTTTTTTGCATAATGAGGTCGCCGCAATACTTTTCATTGTTTAAAATCCCATATACGCCGTTTGGCGACCAAGTCAAATTACCTGCCGCAGTTGGTCGTGAAAGAGATGACATCACATCTGAAATCTCCGTTGTGGAATAACCCGCCAGAAAAAGGTCGTACATCAATCGAACTGTTTTGGCTCCTTCCGGTTCAATCCGTATGCCATACTTTCCGTCTTTTTCATATCCGAGCAGATGGACAGGACAAAAATAGTTGCCATCCTCAAAACACCTGTTGTTCCCAAACTTGATAGATTTTGATTTCAATTCACTTTCGAGTTCCGCAAACATAGCAAAGAGCGTAAGGAATATTTTGTTACCGGCATCAAGAGTATTGGTATTATTAGCTTCAAAATATATGCCAACCGGCGGGTCAAGAGTCAATAAGAGTTCTACCGTATTGAGGCAGTCAATAATGTTCCTCGCAAAACGTGAAACCTCTTTCACTACAATCAATTCTATTTTTCCGGCTTTGCAGTCCGCAACCATTCGATTGAACTCTTTGCGGTTGCGCGTACTGGTTCCGCTGATTCCATCATCGGCGTACAGACCGACATATTCCCAGTAGGGATTTTCGGGGATTGTGGCATCATAATGCTTTTTTTGATTTCGCAGGCTGTTCTCTTGGTCACTGCTGTCGGTGGAAACACGGGCGTAGGCGGCAACGCGAAAAATCTTCTGTCGCCAGTCTTTGTCGGCGTAGATAGGGTCAACTTCCGATACAATTCTATTTTTATGGTTTCTGCCCATAGTTTGGTTCCTTCACAACGACCAATTCCGGCATTCACTTTGTATGACGGAATTTATACTGTCAAAAAGACAGGGACACGTCTTGTCGACACCAAACGAATCCTCTCTGTTCCGCGAGAGATCCGCTCGCAAACACACACGACCATAAAAAGTGAGCAATTTTGGCAACGGTTCTCACACCAGTTCAATGAGCAACGTAAAACCACACTTTGCACACCAGCCAGCGATGGTTCCAAAGTCCGCTATCTAAAATCTGCGCAACACGGCGGCAAATGTGACGAATTTCGGCGGACTCTCACCACGCCGTCATCAGCCGGATACTAAGCGTCAGAAAGTGTTGGGGTTTCAAACTATAAACTATTGCACATCCTTCTGGCTTTGTTCCCCTCTCTGTTCCCCTTTTTGTGCGCCTTTGCCTGCCTTTCCTTGCACTTCTATGCACTTTGAACCGAGAAAAACCTTGCCGATTTTCTTGCCGTAAAATCGGAGAGTTAACGCAGAAAACACGGCAAATGCCGTGTTTTTAAGCGTCAAAATAAAATTGGAGGATAACGGACTTGAACCGATGACCTTCTGGCTGCCAGCCAGACGGCACCGTGCCGTAAGCCCTTTGTCTGTGCGGATTTGCAACATTCGCTAAATTTTGTTCCCCTCTACGTTCCCCATTTTTTGCAACGGCGTGAAAATACCCCGAAAATTAAGGACCTGCGGCGAAAAATCAACACCCAAGCACCGTTACTTCGCCTTCAACGTTCCAAGTAACTCGCTGCTCCCACGGCAATTTTTTGTCTTCGCTCCGCCGGTCGAAAATGACAAGGTAACACGGGATTTTATCGCCGTCTTTCATTCGTAATAATGACGAAAAACTATCACGATAACCAATGATTTGTTTCAAGCCTTCGGATTTGACTTTTTCAAATACTTGGCGGTCTCGCAACAGTTTGATTTCAATAATGTTCCACTTGCCTTTATATTCGATTGCCAAATCCATTCGTTTACGTCCCGCTGCATATTCCCTTTCTATTCGTCCAGAACCATTCGTGATTCGTTGCAAAAATGCCATTAACAATAGGTGTGGAAACGCTTCTGAATAGTCCGATTTTTCTTCCCATATCTCTGAATTCTCTTGCCAGAATCCCTGAAACTCTTTTAAGAGCGAATCCATATCAAGCGAGCCGTCCGGCTTTTGCCAGCGGAAAGCCGGCGGCGGTATCATCACTTGAGCCCCATACGTGAAATCTCTCGCCAACACCTCACGGTAAATCGGATTGGATATACTCATTTCGCCGTTATTGCTTGAAACGAGTCCCAAGTCAAGGCAAAGCCGAAAATCATCGCTTTGCGCAAGTTGTAAATCAACCGCGCCGGTCAATAATTTAGAAACGATATTGCG
>JAITST010000098.1 GCA_031287585.1 Planctomycetaceae bacterium
GCTCATCACATCCTGGGGGTGGAGGAGCTCCCAAGGGTTTGGCTGTTCGCCAATTAAAGTGGTACGTGAGCTGGGTTCAGACCGTCGTGAGACAGGTCGGTCCCTATCTGCTGTGGGCGTTCGAAACTTGAGGAGGTTCAACTTTAGTACGAAAGGATTTAGTTGGACGTAGCTCTGGTGTTCCTGTTGTCACGCTAGTGGCACGGCAGGGTAGCTAACTACGGAATGGATAAACGCTGAAAGCATATAAGCGTGAAGTCGGCTCCAAGATTAGGTTTCGTGTACTTTGTATTGAAGTCCCCTGGAAGACGACCAGGTTGATAGGGCGGATGTGTAAGTCCAGTAATGGATTAAGCTAACCGCTACTAACGGACGAACGCTTTTCCGTAAGCATCCGAGTCTCCTGACTCAGGGTGTACGTTAAACTACAAAAGTCATCAATTTAAGTAAAATATAGATTGTCACTCTTGCGAACCATATATGCGATAACGCAGTTGAGAAATTGCGTTATTGATTTCCGGTAATTATATCCGAAAGGTCACACCTGTTCCCATCCCGAATACAGTAGTTAAGCTTTCGGAGCCAATGATAGTAGTAAAACTGCGAAAGTAGGTATTGCCGGTTTTTTTTATTTCTTGCGTTTTATAACCGGAAACGGTTGTGCGGTAATAAAATAATTGGTCTGAATGTATTTGTTGTTAAAAAAGAGCATCACAATATAACATCGGTTTTTATAGGAGTAGGCGGCTAATTTGCCATATATTAAATAGTGTTACTAGAGTCCAGATTTATGAGACAAACATCAGTTTTTATTCCGTTTTTTGCTATCGTTTTACTTTTTTTTCCTGACACGTTGTGTTGGGCTATGGATGCTGAAACTCAAAAGGTACTCACACGTCTTGAAAAATTATGGGAAATTCAAAAAAGCGAAATCGTGACTGCCCATATCGTTTTTCGACAAGCACACGGGCAGAAACTTGCGGTAAATACGATGAAGCCGCTAATTCCGCAGCAAGTAGAGGATGTTGTATATTCGATTGATTATTCGTCGCCAGAGAATGCGTTCGAGCAATTGATTGCCAAATTGCTCAACAATGTTACTATGCCTTCCGGCATATCTAATACTGAAATTTTTTATGCATCACCGAAGTACTTGGTTCGATCGGCTATTCCGCCTCAATATGCAGAACAAAATAATACATCTCTTGAATTTGAAACAAATGTCTTTGATGGAAATCAGAGAATTGAGGTATATCCTCTCAATAATCAAGTCTATATCTTGAAGCCGGAAATGAGGTTCTCGTTAGATGTATTTAGATTGTCTGCTCCATTTAGGAGAAAAGATGCTATAAAAAAGTCTCAATTTTCACTTTCATTGGAAGGTTTGCGTTCAACACACGAGACTTCAGATTGGATTGGTACGATGCTGTTTGATGTTGAATCAGGAATCACGAAGGACTTAAAGAGTTTGGACAAGCCGGAAAAATCAGGTGACAATATAGGTCGAAGCCGATATGAACGTTGTTTATTCACTACTTCAAGTTCTATTGTATTTCCACGCCTTTCTGTGCAAGTCGAGTTTGAAAAAAAGAAGCAATTATTGCAGAAATCATTTTAATTGATGAAGGCAACTTCTAAAAACTCAACCTTTTCGTTCAGCAAGTTCCTGATTTTACGAGGTTTGCTATTTTGAACCGATAGGTTTTTAGAAGATACCGAGAGTTTATTTTTTCTCCTACCCGTGAAAGAGAAACTGGAATTTGGCAGAAAAGTTGGCAATATGATTTTGTTATTAAATGTCCCGATGAGATGGACATTCTTTCTGCTCCTTTGCGTATTGGCTTTATTTCGGGTAATTTTCCTCCGACAGAATTCACATTGATACTTTCCAAAACTTTTGATATTGATGCGTCAAGTCAAATACTCTTCCCAGACATAATGGTCACACAAAAATATAATCGTACCGTTTCGCTCCAATCTGCCGACGATTTTCAATTTGAGATAACTTCTTTGACTTGCGATAATAATTCGTTTGTCGTCTCACATAAGTCTGGTGTTGCAAAACAACATTGGGTTGAGATTTCATTTGTACCACAGTTAGCGGGTGAACAAAAAGGATTTATTGGTATTTAGAGACAACGCACCCTGAATCAAAAATGCTTAGCATTGATTTGATAGGTACTTCGGTTGACTTACCTTGATTCTGTCTTCCATGTTACGACCAAGTAGAAAAACACGTCTTGTTCATCAGGTCTTGCGTTTCAAAATTTATCGTAAATCATTTTCGGTAACAATTGTAGCAAAATCGCAAGCAGCCGCCAGCGTTTGGTGACATACGCAACCTTCTTTTTCTTTGAGATTGCTTTGATTATTTGTTTCGCCGCCTTTTTTGCGGGCGCGACCCAGAACAGACCGTTACCTTTTGCCATCGCGGTATCGACCAGACCGGGGCGTATGTCTGTTATGAAGATAGGCAGTTTTAACGATGCCGTCTTTTGTCTTGCTGCTTCGAGATAGTTTATTTGGTATGCCTTCGACGCGTTGTATGCGGGTGCGATACGGCTGCCGCGAAGACCGGCGATTGAACTTATCGCAACCAAGTGTCCATACTTCTGTTGCTCGAAAAAATGTAACGCCCAATCACAAACGCGAGTAAAACCAACAACATTTGTTGTTATCGCGGGTTGTTCGAGTGCGAAGTCGAAATTGCCGTTCAAGTTACCCGTACCCGCACTAATAATAAGCAAGTCAAGCCCGCCTAACTCCGTTACTAATTGCTCCAAATTTTCAACCACGCTCTCGGTTTTCGTAACATCAAACGCTTTGACAATAAAATTCTCTTTGACCGTTTTCAATTCGTCAAGCAACTCCACACGCCTGCCTGTGATACCAACGCAATAACCATCGTCCGCCAACAACATCGCCAGTTCTCTGCCAATTCCAGAAGTGGCACCAATCACAATCGCTTTTTTCATCGTTCTGTTTTTTGTTAAAAAATATGAACATACGTTCAAGGTATAATGCGAGAATTACGTCGTATCGCGGCGCAGCCGCAACCAAAATGTCGACAATGAAACGAACACGTATCGCACTCGCGGCACCGCAACGGGTTGCAGATATACTACGAATTGTGAGTTGTATCCATCAACACCACTAAAAATTCTACGACACCAGATGATTATAATATAGTTGGTACGTCATTGTCAATGACCACTCGAACACCGAAATGAAATCGTTTAATCAGACATTACCCATTCAATAATTACCGTATGGAAGTGTAAAACTTTTATTTCCCCTATTGACTTTGTGTGTGTTATCATGTAAAATAACACACTTACGCTTGCGATATGTTTCCGCAAGCAACAATAACACCAAAACTTTTCACGAAAGGAAAGTAAAATGACAAATTACGTAAAATCACAAATTAACCAAATGTTAAAATGGGGGGGGGGCGCAGTTTACGGTAAATGTGATATTCGCCGTTCTCGTTCGGCTTTTACCCTGGTTGAACTTCTTGTTGTTATCGCCATTATTGGTGTTCTAATCGCTTTGCTCTTGCCCGCTGTGCAAGCCGCCCGTGAGGCGGCGAGGCGTATGCAGTGTACCAATAATCTGAAACAAATTATGCTCGGTTGGCACAACTATGCTGACATCCATTCAGGTGATTTTCTTGGAACAACAATGGCGAGTGTTCCAAATATGCTCACCAATCCGAAAGGTCATACCTGGGTTCCCCGACTTTGGGCTTATACGGAACAAACAACTCTTCGTGATCAATACGCGTTTAGTACGGAGTGGTATAACGACGCAAACAACAAACTTTTTATGGACCCGCTTTTTGCCAAAGTGGACTGGTACTGGTGTCCTTCTAACCGCAAAGGGGCAATGTACACTGCCGATGCGAATACACGATGCCGCGGAAATTACCTCGTCAATTACGGAAACGATATTCTTTGGACAGGTGCCGGTAGTGGTAAGACTCCGCCTTACAAAAACGCGACATTCAAAGGTGCTCCGTTTGTAATGAACCTGATTCAAAATTTCAGCAGCATTACCGATGGACTTTCCAATACTCTATTTATGTCGGAAGGTCTCATCGTTGAAAATGACAGCAACTTGGGCGGATGGGGGTCCTTTCTTGACCCGCGCGACACAACCAATATGTTTATGACATTACAAACGCCTAACAGCACCGTGCCTGATTCAATGTCACAAAGCGGCGGATGCTGCGGAACAAAACCCTGTGAAGGAGCCACGCCTGAATTGTGTATCACCCTTCCCAAATCGTCTTACGATCAGTACCGCGCCGCACGGAGTAAACATTCGGGCGGTGTTAATGCTGGTCTTGGCGATGGTTCGATTCGATTCTTCACAAACACCGTTTCGTTGAATACGTGGGTCGCCGTCGGCTCGTCGCAGGGCGGCGAAACGGAATGTACACCGTAATGTTTTATGTTTTTTTACACCAGAAACGCGAAAGTAAGGAAAATTATTATGACTACTCAAGTTCGTTTTGTTTTGTTGCTTTGTTTATCATTACCGTTCGTCGGTTGTACCCAAAACAATCAGGTGACGGTATCGGGAACGGTTAAAGTTGACAATTCACCGGTTCCCGGCGGGTTTATTTCGTTTACCGCGCCGGACGGTTCCACCGCCACCGATGGAGCGGAAATCGTAAACGGTCATTATAAAATCAAAACGGTTCGCGGTGAGAAGAAAGTCAAAATTCGCGGAACGAAAAACGTGCCGACGACGGTTTACGACGCGGTTTCCAAAAAAACATACACCGGGGAAGAACCTGTTCTCATTACACCGCCTGTATACGAAACGGATAATAGTCCGCTCAAAGTTACCATCGAAAAAAACGGGGAAGTTCACGATTTTGACATTCCGTCGAAATAATGTTACAATCATTTACGGGCACCGCAATGTAGGATAAACCCCTGTTCTTGGTGAACAGGGGAATTTTTAGTTTTTTTACATTACAACAATAGACTCATTTGAGAAGGAGAAAAAAATGTCACCAAACATCAATCGGCGTGATTTTGTCAAAGCATCCGCACTTGGAGCGAGTATGGCAGGGGCTGTCGGGATGCCCATGCTTGTAAACGCTGCTGCGGCACAGGAACAAAAACCGATAACAGCAAAACAACAGATTGCTTCCGGTACCATCGCCGGTCTGACCATCGGACGAATGTTGCTCGGCGGAAATCTGTTGACGCATTACACCCATTCACGCGACCTCCGGTACGTTTATAACCTTGCCGCCCACTACAACACGCCGGAGAAAATCTTTCAAACC
Organism: Planctomycetaceae bacterium; assembly: GCA_031287585.1. Taxonomy (GTDB): domain Bacteria; phylum Planctomycetota; class Planctomycetia; order Pirellulales; family Thermoguttaceae; genus UBA8133. The sequence goes on from JAITST010000098.1 coordinate 5,303, forward strand.
ATGCGAATCGCCGAAGCACACGGGATCAATGCCGTAGTGATTCATACAGCAAAAGGCGTTGTCGATGGAATGAAAGAGTACAAGAAACAAGGCGGAAAAATCCAGTGGATTATCTGTCCGACCGCTCCGATCAACGAGGAAATGGCGGAATACACGCAATCGTGTCAAGAGTGCATTGATGCCGGTGTCGATGCTCTTTATCTCTGGGGCGTGCAGTCCGATGCCCTCATCAATAAGCCGCACCTGATTAAAAAGGCGGTGATGACGATGAAATCGTTCGGCGTTCCGGTCGGCGTTGCCGCTCATAAATTGGAAGCGATCGAGGTTTGCGAGCGGGAGAAAGTCAAATGCGATTTCTATCTGAAAACGTTCCACCACCATAACTATCCGAGTGCGAAACTCAATCACGATTCGTCATGGTGCGATGACCCGAACAAGGTGATCGAGGTGATGGCGAAGGTGGAAAAGCCGTGGATTGCGTACAAAATTATGGCTGCCGGTGCCATTCCGCCGAAGAATGCTCTCGAATATGCGTTTGTCAACGGCGCGGACTTCGCGATATTTGGTATGTTCGACTACGAAATTGATGAAGACACACGTCTCCTCAACGAAGTGCTTGCGCTCGACAAAGTGAAAAACAGAGCGCGCAAATGGTTCGGTTGATTGATCAGCATTTAACACACTCACATACCAATGATGAACAGACGTGATTTCATTTCTCACAGTGCGGCAATCGGTTCGGGGATAGCAATGGCGGCACCGTTGATTTCGGCGGCGGAGGATGTTGTTGCGCCATCAAAAAAACTCCGCATCGGACTTGCCGGCTGCGGCAGACAGGGACGAACGATTCTCAATGCCGGAATGAAAATTTCCGGTATGATGTTTGTTGCCGTTTGCGATATTCTTCCGTCGGCATTGCGGTCAGCGAAGTTTTACCTCGAAGCAGAAGCGGAGGAAAACGACGAGAGTGTTACCGTTGCCGCCTACGCCGATTTCCAAGACATGATCGACCGTGAAAAAACGAATCTCGATGCCGTCGTGATTGCCACACCCGATTTTCTTCACGCCGCTCAAACACGCGAAGCACTCACTGCCGGATTGCATGTCTATTGTGAACCGATGATGGCAACGAACGCCGAGGATGCACGCAGTATGATTAAATTGGCGGGCGACAAATCGCTGTTATTGCAGATCGGATTTGAGCGGCGGAGCGATCCGCGGTACCGGCATGCGGTACAAAATCTGCTCACACCGGAATCGCTGCCGGTTCTGCTTGGCACAATCACGCATCTTGAAACACAGGCGAACCGCCGGATTCATTCCGAACTTGCCTGGGCAGAACGCGACACGCTTTCTTCGGCAATTCTCGAACGTTACGGTTATGAGTCGATGAGTCAATACCGCAACTGGAAGCAGTACCGGAAATACGGGAACGGTCAGTGTGCCGGTTTTTTAGCGCAGCAACTCGACGTATTCGATTGGTTTTTCGGCATACGTCCGTTGCAGGCGGTCGTGTCCGGCGGACTTGATTACTACAAGTACGGCGATTGTTTCGATAACACGGCGGCACTGATTACCTATCCGTTTCCGAAGAGAACGGTGCGTGCCGTCAGCCGTGCTTGGACGACCACCAGTGCTGCCGGAAGCATTCCGTTTGAACACATTTACGGGGCAAACGGTTCGCTGCAAACGTCGCTTAGTGACGAGTTTTTTCGTGTTTATGCCGAGCCGGGACTGGCGAAGTGGGGTGAGTTTGTCCGCCGCGGCGACCTGAAAAAAGCCGTTGCGGTTGATGAAAAGGAAGACCCGAACTTGGTCAAGGTGCGTGAAACGGGAAACGTTGTGCCGTATATGCTGCCGATGCAGCGTGAATCATCGGTCACTCGCCTTCATCTGGAAAACTTTGTCAATGCCGTGATTGGTAAGGAGAAATTGCACTGCTCCGGCGAAGACGCT
>JAITST010000239.1 GCA_031287585.1 Planctomycetaceae bacterium
TGAGTTCGTGAATCTTGTGTAACTGATTTTCAACATCAAAGAAAGAATACTGAGAGTGACTCATTGTTTGAAAATTGGTAGGGGGCTGGAAAAATGTGGAAAAAAATACACGCGGAGTGTTTTACCACTTTTTCTGCGTGGGACAAGAGGGGTTTTAGAAGTTGCCTTAAGGTATTTAGTGTTCTTTCCGCAGTTTATTAGAAAGTACAGAATGATTACAAAATAAAAAAATACATTCTCTCCCAAAATTGCTATTGCAATTTCTATTGTAGTTTTGTACACTCCATAACCGTGTGGAGTTCGGTCTGAAAAACTTGCCTACCACTTAACCTGTGATAACCGTGAGACAACAACTTTATCTTTTAGCACTATTTGCCTCGCTTGGGACTATTGGCGCGGTTGCGTTGAATCCCAAACTTATCGACCAGTGTGCCGCAAAACTTGGTTATACCCGCGATACAGCGAAGGCAGAGCGTTCGCTCGTCAGCGGTGATACCCGCGAATTGGAACGTTATCTTCCGAAGTTGCCGAGCGAGTTGCCCGAAACCCCGCCGTCTCCTTTGACTGCTGATGCGTTTCTCATAGCGGAACAACAACCGCAAGACAACACGTTCCCAACCGAGCAACCAACTCCACCGTTCGCGTCCAACGGTTTTAGCGAACCGCCGCCGTTACCCGAATCGTTCCCCGAACCAATGCCAGAGCCGCCGACAGTAGCAGAAATACCGTCCTCGCCGTTTGATAGCGTTACGGTTGCTCCGCCGATTAATCAGCCAATCAATCCAATTGTACCAATCGAACCCGCGCCGCCCGTTGCGTCACCTTACGAACCGCAGCCAACCAACGTTACCGATAATCCTCCACGCATCGTCCCGTTACCGCCGATCGTAATCGACAACTCAACACCGCCGCAACCGGCATCCGTTCCGGTTACACCTATCGAACAATATGCGTCGCCTTTCGCGTCAGCGGAACCAGTCATGGTAACACCGCCGACTACAATTGAACACATTCAATCGTTACCGCCGCAGCCGCAACCGATACCGCAGACGATAATTCAACCGCCCGTAGCTGAACAAACTCCGTTCGTCAATAATACCTTTGAGCAAAATCCGTTCGGTCAAACGTTACCAGTCGCGTCAAATGAACAACCCGCGTCACTGCAAGACGCAAACGCATTCACGAACAACAATCCGACAACCAACTATACTCCATACACACCGGCAAATGAGCCACAGCCGCAACCGTTCCAGATTGCGATGAATCCAACGTCGCATCCGCTTAACGTTAGCCCCCCCCGCAATAATCCGCCTGCGGCTTTGGTAACACCATCGAATGAACCGCAATTGCAAGCGACACCAGCAACGGTTACAGAGTTGGTGCCTTGTACCGGTGCGGAAACCGTCGCGATTGTTGGAACGCAGTACATTTTGATGTGTGACGTTCTGCCGTCAGCGAAACGCGGCGTGATTTTGACAGTTCGTCAGTTGCCGGAAGAAGAGCAAAAAAAGATTCCGAAAGAAGAAATCGAAAATGCAATCGCGCAGCATTACAAGATGTACCTCGAAGAACAAATTTTGACCGCGCTTTGGTACAGCAGTTTTCTCGAAGGGCGTGCGCGTGAAGAAGTCGCGATGCACGAAAAAAGTTACCAAGATAACTTTGACCGCGATTACATTAACCGTTTGATGAAGGATGTCGGAGCAAACGACATTGTTGAGTTGAAACATAAACTACAAAGCGATTTCGGCAGTTCGCTTGAACGCGAGCGGTTGTTGTTCGTTCGCCGTCATATCGCTATGACGTGGCAAATGATGTCCGTTCGTACCGCCGAAGGTGACTGTTCGTATGACGAGATGCATGAATACTACAACACGCACAAAGCGGAGTTTGAGGTTCGCGGACGCGCCCAGTGGGAAGAATTGTCAGTGAGCAAAACCAAGTACGCGACAGAAGCCGAAGCGTGGAATAAAATTGCGTGGATGGGAAACCAAGTCGCTGGCGGCGCACCGTTTGATGTCGTAGCAAAACAACATTCGCACGGCTTGACGGCTCACAACGGAGGATTCCGCGATTGGATAAAACGCGGCGACTTGATGTCGCGCGAACTGGAAGACGCAATCTTCACGCAGAATATAGGCGAGATGGGGAAAATTATAACAACCTCCGACGGGTTCTACATAGTCCGCGTAACGAAACGTGAAGAAGACAGAATGATACCATTTGTCGAAGCACAAATCACAATCCGCGACAAAGTAAAAGAAGAACGCCGGAAAAGGTACGAACAAGAAACGGTAGAATCGTTACGGAAAAGATATCCGGTTGTGATATTGAAACAGTCGTTGAATTTTTAGGAACAACAACGTTTGTCCTATACAACGATATTGTTATATGAAACTTACAATTTATTTTTACATATTGAGTTACAAGAAAAGCATCCAATCCAATGTTACATCGTGAAATGGTCACAACATATTTTATGTTGCTATACGGAGTATTGTTACAATGAAAACATTTTTTCACACCTCATCAAATTACATAGACTTCGCCAAAACAAATACCGCAGCGTTAAGTTTGCTTACGGTATTGTTTGCCGTTGTGTCTTGTGATGTTCTTGTATATGCGCAGAATAATACTGGTTCGTTTGACCGCGTGATTGCACAGCCGCCGCTCGTGTTTCCTGATGGTAGAACTCACAACACACGCGAGAACGCGAGTAGCCGCGCAGCCGCAAAATCGAATCGCGGCGACGAACCATTACATCTCGCACAAGCACCGCAACGACCGTCACTTTCCGTCGAGCAACTTCAACCGCGTCCGAATACCAATGTAAACGTTCGTCCGTCAATGTCACCCGCCGTCGAAGACACTCCGCCTGACCTTCCCGACCCAACGCATCCGCCGGTACGAACTGCGTCGTTCCAGACAATCAAACCGGGCGTGAGTACAGTCCGCGATGTCATCGAACGTTGGGGCGACCCGCTCGAACGTGACAAGGACGGTGGTCAGGAGTTTCATCTCTACTCAACACCGGAAATGCGTCACATCGAAGTTACATTCCGACAAGGTGTCGTTCATTCGATAGTTATCTTGCTCGACGAACCGTTCCCGGAAGAACAAGTCCGCGAAGTGTTGCGTGACGAATTGCAAAGTGGGCGTGCGGTTTTGATGCCGAACGAAGAAGGAACAATAATCGGCGAAGTGTTCCCTGAGAAGGGGGTGTTGTTTTTGTTCTCGAAGGATTCGTCGATACAGAACGGTTTGAAAGTCGCACAAATAGGCATCGAACCTGTTACCGCCGAACCGTTTGTTTTACGGGCTGAAGCGTCGATGAGTGAAAACCCTAGTGAGTCGCTGCGTGACTTACTCAACGCTACACAACTTGACCCGGAAGACGCGAAGGCGCATTGGTTGTTGGCACAAGTACAACTGATGCAAGGCGACATCGATACGGCATTGTTGAATTGTGAACACGCGATTCGTCTCGACGAAACGCGACCGGCATTCCATATTTTACTCGCGAAAATTTACGTTCAGATGAATCACTCCGAACGCGCGAAACAGTATCTCGAAGAAACGTTGATGGTCAGTGACCGTTATCCGCACGAGAAAGTGCAAGCGATGACGATTATCGGTGACTTGTATCGGACGGGCATTCGTCCTGATTACGAGGCAGCGATTGAGTATCATAGTGAGGCGATTCGGCTCGCGACGCTGTTACAGACGCATACGAATCAAACGATTCGTTTGTCGGCGAAAGAGACGCTCTTCAACGCCCATCTCGGCGCGGCGCGTGATATTGCGTGGGGACAGTGGAACGATAAAGAGACGGCGATTTACAAGTGGCTCGAACGCGCGAAGGACATCGCGGATGACGCGGAGTTGCGGAAGGTGAAACGTGTCTCGGCGGAGTTTCCGTTGCAGTTGGCGGTGACAACGCTGGCGGCGCAAGTTGGGATGCCGAATGAATCGGAACTTGAACCGCACGTATTGCGTGTGATTCGTGTTGGTGACGAGATGATTAACGGCACAACGGACTTGATCCTCAAGCGGAAGTATCAATGGGAAACGGGACTGGCGTTGTACGACGCGGTTCAGATTTATCAGATTCGCGGAGAATACACAAAAGCGTTGAAGTACGGCGAGTTGACGGTACGTTTTATGGAAGACGGAGTAAGAGGACGGCGGTCGGATACCGACTTGTACTTGCTCGGACGGCTGTATTTCCGGCTGGGAGCGATTCACGCGATTGGTAAAAAGAATCACCGTGCCGCGATAGAGTGGTACGACAAAGCGAAACCAATTTTTGAACGTCTGTTGCCAAAGATTAACCCCGAAGAACTAGGCGGATTCGGCGAAACGTTTGTAAGTATGGGAGTTTCGTACTGGGAAACAAATCAGCACGAAGAAGCGGTACTACTAACCGAGAGAGGTCTGCGCCAGATCGAACGGGCAGTGAAGATAGAAGCGATAGACCCGATAACGTTGGTAATTCCATACTCAAATCTATCAATGATGTACAACCGTATGGAAAGACCGGAAGAGGCGAAAAAGTACCGTGACAGAGCAAGGTACATAGAAGAAAACAGCGATGAAGACAGACAAATGCAAGCAACAAGTCAAAAACCAGTAAAGCCGTTGCGGTAAAATAACAGGAGATAACGGAACGGCACTCCGCGTAGTTACGCAGTGTTGACGCAGGCCTGTGTACATTTTTTTCTCCTTTCGCGTTTTTCGTATAAAAAAATTCGTACAAATCATCGAGCGAGAGATTATCGCCATAATTCCGAATTATGAATTTACTAAATCATCTCTCGCTATTCTCCGCTCCGATGGCTGGCTACACCAACATCGCATTCCGCGAACTACTCCGCACATTCGGCGGTGCGGACTTAATCGCAACAGAAATGGTCTCCGCCCGTTCATTCGTTTACATGGGCAACCGCAACGAAGAACACCCCGCAAGATTAGACGGTGTTCGCGAAGAACAAAGACCGGTATCGGTACAAATCTGGGACAACGCCCCCGAAACGTTAGCGAAACTAGCAAACACTTTGACCAACGATTACAAAGTTGACGTAATAGATATAAACTTTGGTTGTCCCGCACGTCAGATAGCCCAAAGAAGCGAAAGCGGCTCGGCGTTATTGCGTGACCCTGAGTTGGTTGCAAGAATAGTAAGAACAGTAGTACAAGCAGCATCGCCAACACCGGTAACAGCAAAGATAAGGTTAGGCACTACAAGAGAAACTATCAACGCAAGCGAGGTAGCAAACGCGGTAGAGGAAGCAGGTGCCTCGGGGATAACGGTACACGGCAGGACAGCGGCGGAAATGTACAGAGGCAAAGCAGACTGGGAAGAGATAGCAAAAGTAAAACCGCACCTGAAAAGAATCCCGTTAATAGGTAACGGCGACATAAAAACAGCGGCGGAGGCGGTAGAGAAACTTAAAAACTATCCGGTTGACGGAATAATGATAGGAAGGGGAATGTTATCGAACCCGTACATCTTCAATCAGATAAAACAATTTCAGGAAAACAAAACAGAAACACAACCAGACCAAAAAACAATATTGCTGACATACTACAATCTGGCAAAAAAACACTTCGGAAAAAACGCAATAAAAACAATAAAAACCTTCGCCCCGCAACTGATAACAACAAAACCAAACTCAAAATCAATAAGAACAAAACTATCCAAAATAAACAACGAACAAGAATTTCTGCAAATAATGGAAGAATGGAAAGAATAGACAAATAGTCGTCACCGCTTGCGGCATTTTATAGTAACTTCTCATTCCTCCCCGGCACATCTTCCAAAACCGTACCAATCTTCCTATGCGGACAATCTGCCTGTACGAGACGGAAAATTTCGGTTAATCGGTGAACAATTTGGGTTTTCTGCAAAAAGATAAGGTAAAGTCCCAATGCTTACGTTGGAAAAGTGGTTTTACTCCACGCCTCACGTATTGTTACGCTGGTTTACTCTATCTCATAATCCTCACAACAACTACACGTGACATAAACGTTACTCATACGATGAGTAACGTATGTACCTTGTTGCCGATGGGAACGTTTGTGTTATGAACAAATTTTACTAACTCGAAATTATGGACTTAGCAACAGTTTTAGGGCTTGTGCTTGGAAGTACACTCGTCACGGGCTCAATTATAGTAGGCGGCGGCAGTATAGGACAGTTTTATGATACTCCGTCTGTTCTTTGCGTGTTTGGCGGCGGTATCGCGGCAGTGTTGGTTTCGTACCCGATGAGTTTCGTACTCGGGTTTCATAAGGTATTTCTCATCACGATTTTCAACAAGTCACCTGACATAAAAGCGACAATCGCACAAATCGTTTCTCTCTCCGACACCGCCCGCCGCGAAGGTATTCTATCGCTCGAAAACCGGATGGAAGAAATTGAGAATCCGCAACTTGCACTCGGACTGCGGATGGCGGTTGATGGAATGAGTACCGACGTTGTCGAAAATATATTGCGTACCGAATTGGAAGCGGTTTACGACCGTCACAGCAAAGGCAAGGGATTGATTGGAACACTTGGAAAGTACGTTCCGGCATTCGGTATGATTGGAACGCTAATCGGGCTGGTACTTATGTTGTCTGACTTAGACCCGGCGACTATCGGTACAGGTATGGCGGTGGCGTTGTTGACAACGTTTTATGGAGCGGTTGCGGCGAACGCGGTATTTTTGCCGTTGGCCGACAAACTCGGTTTTCTCAATGACAAAGAAATTTTGAATATGGAAATAGTGATAAGAGGAGTAATGGCAATCCAAGCCGGTGAAAATCCCAGAGTAACAAAACAAAAACTAGAAACCTTCCTGCCACCCAAAGACCGTACAGTAGAAGAACAAGAAGGTGCGGCGTAGAATTTTAGTTTTGTACAAACAACCTAAAATCTAAAATTTGCTCTACCAAATCAAACAATTAACACTCATAATTTAACAACCTATGCCAAAGCAAGAATGCCCCGAAGGACCAGCCGATTGGGTTTTGACATTCGGTGATATGATGTCGTTACTGTTGTGCTTCTTCATTATGCTCTACGCGATAAGTACGCTTGAGATAGTGAAGGCACAAGCGGTATCTGACGCGATACGTTCAAGTTTCGGTGGTAAACGTATGGGTAGTAATGAACGCAGCCGCTCAGTAACTGCGCGTACACTACGTCAAAGTCTGAAATCCGGCGGTCCCGTTCAATCGTCAGAAGGTGATAATCCAAGAGTGATGAATATCCGTGATATGGGTGAACTGGTACGCGGCGGCGTTATTCTGTTTGACCTAAATAGCGACGAGTTGAGCGATAAGGCAAAGTCGGACTTGGCACGAATTTACGATCTAATAAGCGGTTCACCAAACAAGATAGAGATAAGAGGTCACGCCGGACCGACGGAGAAAACAATTTACGCAAGTTCGTGGGACTTATCGTTCTCACGGGCAATGGTAGTGAAGGAACATTTGCAAAGTCTTGGACTGCCGGAACGGGCAATGAGAGTATCACAGGACGCACAGTTTGCTCCGATAAGCCGCGGCAGTCTGCCAGCAGACGCAGATCCAAAATCGGTAAATTCGGTAGTAGAAATACTACAATTACTAGACACAATCCGTGCCTATCAAGGTGACAGTAACGAGGCAAACCCGCAATATCTAAATCAAGGTCCGCCATAGAAAAAAAGTCAGCGATAGCAGTCAGATAAACGACATCGGTGCGGCGATAACGGAATTACCAGACACACTTAAATAAAATTTCGCTGCCGAACACAACCGCAGCCAGTCTCGGCATACAACGTTGTAGTGCCGTGTTACTCTGCATCAGCGATTTCCTCCCACTCTCGTCTTGGGAACATTTGGCACATTCCTATTCCGCCGAAGTATAGAATTATTAGCGGGACTGCCATGAAGAACATACTCCACGGGTCGGCTGGTGTTAGCAACATTGATAGAATTACTATTACCACCACCGCCATCTTCCATTGCGACCAGTATATCGCAATACTGAAAATTCTTACCCGTTCCAGCACGAACATCACCAGCGGCAATTGGAAACTTATTCCGAATCCGATAGGTAGGAATAGTGCGAAACTCAGCCACTCTGATATTCTCGCCTCCGGCTGGATGCCTGTCCACGCGTTGAACATTAGCAGGAAGTCCAGTATGAACTGGAATACCACGAAGAACGCGAATATCGCTCCGCCTAAAAACAGGATTATGCTTATCGGCATAAAGTAATATACGTAACGTTTTTCGTGCGGATAGAGACCAGCGGCTACGAACGACCAGATGTGATAAAAAATTCCCGGCGCGGCAATTAGCAAGCCCACCAGCATTGATGCTTTCAGGTATATCGAAAAACTTTCCTGCATATTGAATGTTTTACTTGCTACTCTTGCGTCTTCGTCAATTCTTGTCCAGAGTAAAATCCTTGCCGGTTTTGCGTTGTAGTTTGGGGTGTGCGTGTCGGAGAAGAGAGAGTCGGAGTATTGATGACGGCGTTCTTCACGTTGTTGTTTACGAACGAACAAGTTATCAACTTCGTCCAGCGTTATCATTTTACTGCCCGTTACGTCTTCCGCTTGTTGTAAACGTTTTTGAAATTCTAATGCCCGCTCAAATTCACCCGGATAGATAAAAAATTCTGTCGGTACCAACCGTTCACGTCTTGTTACGTCTAACACACTTGCCGGTTGTCCTTCGTTTAGCAGGTCTTTCAGAATCTTTGCCATACGTTCGTCGGCTCGGTCAAGGTAGAACTTTTTCAGCGAGGCGTTTAGGGGACGTTGTATGTAGTCAACCACGTAACCACCCGCGAATAGCCCGATTGTAAATCCGACTACCAACCAGATTATCGAAAAGAACAGGCAGACGCGCAACTCTTCGAGATGCTCGCCGAATGTCATTGTTGAATTTTCGGAAAATAGGTCTTCTTCTCTCATGGTTGGGAGTTTTGGTTATTTTTTATCGTTGCTCTTGTAAAATACTCGTTGGGCTTTTCCGTCCTGACGCGGCAGTTCACCTGCTTTGAATACGTCTCCTTTTGGCGAGAAGCCCAGTTTCTCTTTCAGGTGTTTTTCTACGACGAATCCCGTTACCCCTGATTCTACCTCAACATTTACCCGTATGTCTTTTACTCCGTCAGTTTCCTCAATTATTATCTGGTAGTGCGGCAACACGCCGGGGATTTCCAACAACGCTTGCTCTACCTGACTTGGGAAGAAGTTCACTCCTTTTATGATTAGCATATCGTCGGTTCGTCCCGATATTGGTGCTATGCGAACGTGCGTCCTTCCGCACTCGCAAACGTCACGCGACACAATTGATGTCAAGTCGCCTGTACGGAACCTGATTACCGGTAACGCTTCACGTTGTAACGATGTTATTACCAACTCGCCAATTGTTCCATCCGGTACATTGCCTCCTGTCGCGGGATTGATTACTTCGGCATAGTATTGGTCTTCCCAAACGTGAATCCCGCAGTGTGCCGGACAGTCCATTCCCAGCGTGCCTACGCCGCCGGTTTCTGTCATTCCGTAGATGTCGAATACTTCGATACCCAGTCCGTTAGTCAGCCGCTCTTTCAGTCCTGCGGTAAACGTTTCCGCTCCGAAGATTCCGATTTCCAGTGATTCCAGTTTACTGCCGCTCGCTTCTAACGCTTCCAACAAACGTATTCCATAAGACGCAACGCCGCCGAATATTCTTGTACCAAAATCTTTTGCCAAGCGTATCTGTCGTTCCGTGTTACCGGAGCCAGTTGGTACAACGAACAAGTCCGCCGCTCTCGCTCCGTGATACATTCCGAAGCCGCCGTTGAATAGTCCGAATGTCGGCGTTATCTGGATTACGTCACCCGGTTGCGTTCCCGCCATTCGGTAGCAACGTGCCATACACATCGCCCACTGGTTTAAGTCGTTTACGGTATAAGGCATAACAATCGGCGAACCGGTCGAGCCGCTTGACATGTGCATCTCACGCAGTTCCATCTTCGGTACGCAACACATTCCGAGCGGATACGATTTACGGAAGTCGTCTTTGGAGGTTGTCGGCAGTTTTGTAATATCTTCGATTCCGCGAAAGTTTGCCGCAATTCCCGACGCATCCAGTCCGACCGACTCAAACAACTTGCGGTAGTAAACGTTGCCCGTTGTTACCCGTAAGACTGTTTGACGTAATCGCTCGTCTTGAAGTCTGCGTAGCGATGCGAGTGGAAGTGTTTCCTGAACGTGGTCGTTGAAGTAGGTTGGACGCATTTTTGATGAATTGGTTAGGTTTTAATTGATTGTTCCGAATACGATTGAAATTCATTCGTATAGGTATTTTCCGTGCTATGATTTTCGGGAGTGTACAGTTATAGTCATAGTGTGCAAGTTACGAAAAAGAGCCATTGTACCCCAAAATAATCGCGAACGCAAGACGGCTCTCGCCTGCACGCAGATGCACACAAAAAATTTTTCCATCTCCCGTGTGGCATATTGTCAAACCCCAATTGTGTGGTAGAATAGTATGGTCTGTTGTCGTGATTTGTTCACGGCTTTTTTTACTTTTACCTTGCGAGATTACTTATGAAGTGTATAGTTGTAACGCCGGAGAAGACGGTTTTGGAGCAGGATGCAGATTTTGTTGCTTTGCCGCTTTCGGACGGCGAGATGGGAGTTTGTGAACGCCATACTCCGATGGTTGGTCGGATTGGTGCTGGTGAGTTACGGGTTTCGCTTGATGGTAAGATTGAGTCTTACTATGTAGAAAGCGGATTTGCGGAGATTTATGATGACGTTGTCACCTTGATGGTTACGCACGCATGGAAATCGTCTATATTGAAAGTTGAAGTTGCGGAGAAACAACTTGCCGACGCGCTTGCGCGTCCTCACAACACGCCGGAACTTGCGCAGATTCGTGAACGCAAGATTCAAACACGCCGAGCGAGATTACGTCTGGCAAGGAAAGTTGCAGGAGCGTGATTATGAATCCAACCAAAACAAAATCGTGGAGCGAACTCGTTTCGCATAAGTCTATTATCGACAAAACTACTATGCGTGCGATGTTTGCTGGCGACGCTAAACGTTTCGATAAATTCTCGGTTCGCTTGGGCGAGATTATGTTTGATTACTCGAAGAACCGTATTGACGAAACTACGATGCGGCTGCTGTTCGGGCTTGCGCGCGAGATGAATATCGACTCAATGCGTGAGAAGATGTTCAACGGCGAGAAGATAAACTGTACGGAAAAACGCGCGGTGCTGCATACGGCGTTGCGGAATTTTTCTGACACTCCGGTTATGGTTGACGGTGCCGACGTTATGACGGATGTTCGCCGTGTGCTTGGGCAGATGAAATCGTTTTGCGAACAGATTCACAGTAAGAAGTGGACGGGCTACACCGGTAAACCAATCTCACACATTGTCAACATCGGAATCGGCGGCAGCGACCTGGGACCGGTAATGGTAACGGAGGCGTTGCGTCCGTACTGGAAACAAGACCTCACGACGCATTTTGTTTCTAACGTTGACGGTACTCATATCGCGGAAACGTTCAAACGTATTGACCCTGAAACGACGCTGTTTGTTATCGCGTCGAAGACGTTCACGACGCAGGAAACAATGACGAACGCCGAGAGCGCGAAGGCGTGGTTTCTGAATCACGCGAAGGACGTGAAGATGGTCGCGAAACACTTTGTCGCGTTATCAACGAATAAGAAGAAGGTTGAAGAGTTCGGTATCGACACCGCGAATATGTTTGAGTTCTGGGACTGGGTCGGCGGACGATATTCGTTGTGGTCTGCGGTTGGACTGTCGATTGCGTTGACAGTTGGCTACGAAAACTTCGAGCAGTTGTTATGCGGTGCGAACGACGCGGACAAGCATTTCCGCAGTGAGCCGATTGAGAAAAATATTCCGGTAATTATGGCGATGCTCGGCATTTGGTACAACAATTTTCACGGCGCGGACTCGCTCGCGATTCTGCCGTATGACCAATATATGCACCGTTTCGCCGCGTACTTTCAGCAGGGCGATATGGAGAGCAACGGTAAAAGTTGTACACGTGACGGCGAAAAAATTACGAATTATTCAACGGGTCCAATCCTCTGGGGCGAGCCGGGAACGAACGGTCAACACGCATTTTATCAACTCATTCATCAGGGAACGAAGTTGATACCGTGCGATTTTTTCGCGTCTGTTCAAACACATAATCCATTGTCTGACCATCACCAAAAGTTGCTGGCGAACTTCATCGCGCAGACTGAAGCGTTGATGAAGGGCAAGACGATTGAAGAGGCAAAGGCGGAACTGATAAAAAGCGGAATGTCGGAAACCGACGCGGCAGCGTTAGCACCATCGAAAGTTTTTTCCGGCAACCGACCGACAAACTCGTTTTTCTACAAACAACTAAATTCGCGCACACTTGGAGCGTTAATCGCGTTGTACGAACACAAAATTTTCGTGCAGGGCGTAATTTGGGATATTAACTCGTATGACCAAATGGGAGTAGAACTCGGGAAACAACTAGCGGGCGTGGTGTTGCCGGAATTGAAGAGTAGCGAAACGATAACGTCACACGATAGTTCGACGAACGGATTGATTGCGTTTTATAAAGAAACACGGTAAACAGACCTATTTTAGAAAAACGAAAAATGTATAACCTGTTTATTAAGGTTTCTTGTTTCATTAAAACCTTGAATAGTAAATTGTATGCCTTTCGTTTTTCTAAATAATGTTTGCTCAAGGCGACATCGCGGTTGGAAGTAATTCTCAACCGCGTTCATCCAGAAAAAATCTGGATGATTTATTCTCTGATGGATACTTACTTTTCTACTTCTTCGCTTGTTACCGGCGGCTTGCGTGGACGGAATAGGTCGCTTACACTACCGCCTGATTTTCCTGCGGTTGCGCCTTTGCCTGAGTATAAAGGTGCTACTATCCCGCTCGAAACCGGCTTCGGACGCTCATCTGTGGTTACTCTCGCTTTTTCGTTATCCTTGTCGTAGTACGGCGAGACTTTTCCGGACGAGGTGTTTTTGTGCTGCGTTGGTATCGTGTGGTCAGATTCGTTCGCATACTTTCCGAAACCTACTACTGGTGTTGGGTCTCTGTAACCCATCATCCGCAACAATTCGTTCAACTTGATTATGCGGATACCGCGTTCCTCCGCCGTTTTAATCATTTCGTTGTGATTCTTCATTCCCTCATCAATCTGATCGACCGCCGCCGTATCGCCGACAACCAGGTAAGTTGTCGCTTGCGTAATCTCGCCGACAATCTTTCGTTGCTCGTCGTTCGTGTCTATGTATGCGTCAACAACACCGCCATTCGTCTGAATTAAATTGATAATTTCCGTCAAACTTGAATTTTCTGGTTCACCGTCACCGTGCGTTGCCAGACCTTTTATTACCATTCCGTTCGCCAAAGCAAAACGCTGCAACTGACCGGGTTTCCAAAGCGGCGTGTAAATCAGGTCTCCTACCAGAATCGGATTTTGGAGTTCATCGTTCAGAATACGCCCTTCCGCGGTATGGTCACTGAGAATTTTTGTAATTTCCAGACTTGCCTTACTCGCGTTTTTGGAATGTTCGAGATTCTTTTCGCCTTTTGCGTCACCTGACGCGGACGGGAACGAAATACCAGTGATTGTCGGGTCATAAACCGTGAATGTTGTCCTAACCTGCAAACCATCCGCTTTACCAAGATTGACATAAACCATACCTGCCGCCTGACTGACACCAGTGATTTTACCCGCCGGGTGATCGAAGTCAACACGTGTAATTTCCGTGAGTTGACGGACAACTTCGAGATTGCGTTTGACCAAAGATTTATTACGTTCTTCGATGCTGGCAACTTTATCTTCTGCATCCTTTGTATTCTTTTCCGCATCCGCGATTGCTTGTTCTTTTATAGTTTTTTGGTCTTCAAGTTCCTTTGAACGGTTGGCGAGCGTTGTGTTCAGATTTTCTTTCTCCGCATTGTATTCAGCGAGAGCGTCCGCACGCGCTTTGTCGTGGTCATCTGCTATCGACTTGTATAGTGCTTCCGTGTTCTTCAGATTCGCGTCGAGTTCTTCGATACGTCTTTGTGCGTCGAGAAGTTTGTGGTCACGGTCGTCAATGACATTGTAAAACGATTCACAAATTGACCGATACGTTTTTTCGTTGCCACCGTAAAACTTTGCGTAACGCTCCATATCCTTAATGTGTTCATCTTTTATAAACTGCACTTCCGCGTCACCGACAAAACCAGTCAATTCCTTCATATCCATCGCTTCACGCAACCGCTTTTGTGCGGTATCGTTCGCTTCTTTCGCCTTCGACTCCGCATCGTTCGCGCGGCTGGTTTCGATATTCAGCGTGTCGTACAGTTTCCAACACGCAAACCACGAAGTAAACAAGACAACAACCAAAATCCCAATCATAACCTGATAAAACCGTTCTTGATTTCTCATTGTAACGCCTCGCAGTCAAAGTGTAAGTATGAAACTAAAAACAGAAGCCGAACAAACGGCTCACCAACAACATTCCCTATTTTACATCGCTGCCGATTACGTGTCAACGCGGTAAAAGAGAACACGATGTTCGGCGTTCTATCGGACGAGAATGTTTTGAAGAGTATGTTTGCGATGAGCGTTTCAAAGAAAAACCTCTACTGTGCGAACAGTATTTATACCTGCAATGAATACGCCAAAGATGGCAGATTTGCGAACATTCACGGTAAGAACGACAATCGGCTTATTTAACGGTTATTATGCTTCACCCAGCAAAAATCGGTTCGTGTTGCCCCGCGCTAAGTGATTTAATGAAATCTCTAAAAACTCTTTTTTAACGCAGAGGGCACAAAGAGTCGCGGAGGAGTATTTTTTGTAACTTATTCTATTATAAATCATTACAAAAGATTTTCAAAATAAAATCTCTGCGAACTCTGCGGTTAAAATTGTGGTTTTTAGAAATGTTCAGTTTTATTTATTTTGAAGTTACCGAAGAATAAGTCTAATCTATAATTCTTTTTCTTTCTTCGTGCTTTCGTGTCTTCGTGGTGAAAAATTTATTACTGTGACGACAGCCAGCAAATTTATACCAAATGGATTCCTCTTGAATTTGTAATAACGTTTAATAATCCGCAACCATTAACTTTTTCGTTAATTCTTCCAAAGCCGACACAGTTTTGCCTTATTGCCCATATTCTCTATTTTCTCATTTTTGTAAAGTTATTCATCGCTTTTTCAATTGATTCTGGA
Source organism: Planctomycetaceae bacterium (assembly GCA_031287585.1). Classification (GTDB taxonomy): domain Bacteria; phylum Planctomycetota; class Planctomycetia; order Pirellulales; family Thermoguttaceae; genus UBA8133. The sequence continues at coordinate 15,234 of JAITST010000239.1, forward strand.
AATTGTATTGAGAATTATATCGGAGATAACGATAAAACGTAGTGGTGTTGTATTTTCTGCTCTTGCAGTCTGTAATGATACTGTCGTGATAAGTGTATAGTGGGATAGTCCGGTTTGTGTGGGCTTGTCGGATATGTTTTCGATGGTTTTTGCAAACGTTTTTTCCGGTAATAACGAGAGGGAAAGAGGATGCGGCGAACTACCGTATTAATTTGCCTGACATCACTAATAGTGACCGTACTGTTGTCCTGCTTCGGTTTGGCTGCAGACTGGAATATCGTTACGTATAATAACAATGCCCGGGCAAATGGAGACGATAACGTAAAACTCTACTTAGTTCTCGAAAACATCAACCTCGTCAACGGCGATAGGTTGCTGTTTAACGATGACCTTAGTAGCACCTATTACGGAACCGGTTCCGCACGCGCAATGAACGGTGTTGACAACGCACGCGGTATTCTCATCAAAAACGGTTCGATACAATTTCTGAACGGAATGGGTGACAAGCAGCGTGACCGGATAATTAGCAGTACACCATCGAACTCATACACACTTCTGAACGTCACATGGTATGACGATACCGGTAACATTACCGCCGGACACTTACGCGTTTCCGATTTGGGAATAAACAGCAATACATCATTTACATTTTCAAACGGTTTACGCGCTGCGGCAAGCGCGCTGCCGCAGAATCTTGGAAACGATAACATTCTTTCTGGCAGAGCGAATTACGGCGATACGACTGTTGAAGGTTATACTGGTGCTGGCGAAGACGATACCAAAATAGGAGTTGACGGCGGCGGCGCGTTGCGTGTTGTCGGATTTAACGATAACATTGATGGTCTCACTGGTACATTCACTCCGGGCGCAAACTTCGGAGTAAACACCACGTTCTCGGGCAACAAAGCGACTGGCGAATTACGCAACAATAATACCTACGGCGGTTACGGCGGTGCGATATTTGTGAAAGATGTTGGTAACGCTATTAACGCCCCGCTTAATTATGACTCGGCTGTAACGTTTGAAAAACGCGCGGCATTTGCGAACAACCAAGCGACTTATGATGGCGGCGCGATTTATGTCACTGAAAACGGTATGCTTTGGTTTCTCAACAACGAAAGTTACACAGAATATCTCAACGACGGTTACATTCAAAACGGTTATGCACACACCAGAACGGCAAATTACGGTGCAAGTTTTGTGAAGAACACGGCGGGTAATAGTGGTGGTGCGTTGGCGATAAGTTCAAACGGCTACGTCTCAATTCAAGGCGGCTCGATTTACGAAGACAACAAAGCACTCGGAACATCGGCGTTACCGACAGGCGGCTATGAGTTTAAGGGTGAAGGCGGTGCGATATTTGTTCGTGACGACGCGGAGTTGTATATCTCCGATAGTGCGTCATTTAGAAACAACACGGCATCAGTCGCCGGCGGTGCTATCAGTATTCGTAACAACGCGCAAGTAACAATAAGCGGTGAAATTCAAATGTTCGGTAATCACGCAACTGGTACCGAAAGTGTTTTACACAGAAACGGACCACAGATTGAGTTGGCAGACGACATCGAACGCAGCGATCCATACATTGGTCCCACGCAGTTGTATCCGGTACGTCCAGCCGCAGGTTACGGCGGTGCGGTGTATGTTGATAACGGAACGTTAACGATGTACGACATTCACGGCTCAATCGGTGTCAATTCAACTGGTACTTACGTACCGAATACTCACGGTAATGCTGCGGAAAAAACCGCAAACGGTATTTATATGAATACCAACGCAACGTGGAATATCCAGCCCGGAAGAAATCGTTCGTTAAATATCTATGACCCGATTCTAAGCCGCGGACTTGAACAAATTGAAGGACCTGCTAACGAGGATTGGAGTCTTCGTGAGCATAACAACGTCATCAACATTGACGGACATTATAGTGGGCGGGTGAACGTTTGGAACGATTCGTCTGATTCGGCGTTTCTGCCTGCTAACTATTATTATAGCGGAAATAGCGTGTACGATGATGTTTTTGGCGGTAATGAAGAAACGTACATAGACGGAACTGACATTTACAGCGTTGGTTATTTCAATGTCCACTACCAGTCTGCTGGTCCGATGGAAATACAAAGACCTGTATTCACATACCCCGAAGACGGCGGTCCTCCAACAATCGAATGGGTGACGGATACGGTCGTTGGTACAGGTAATACCAGTTTTTCGGTTTCGTCGCAATATGTAGCGGCGGAAGCGGTTGGTAGCGTAGTTATGGGGCTGGATAATGTACCGATGCGGCTTGTTAGATTGCAAGATTCGGTAACGCTTGAAAATGTGAACCCGAGTATCGTCACGGCTAAAATGCAAGGCGAGAACATTGTTGGTTATGAGTTGGTTGTTGAAGGAAACACGTTGACAATTGCGCCGAACGCGGTTGTTGCGCTGGGTATAGATGGCGAAGCGGTAACAGACGAAAATCCGCTTGTGTATTACAATATAACGCTTAACAGTTACTTCGTTCCGACAGCGAGTCTGTCGTTTGTCAAAGGCGATATTGCGACAGGTTATTATGGTGATTTGAACATACTGAATGGTATTTTTACACTGAAAAACGGTGCAACCGCTCCGGCAGGAATGGAAGTGAAACCGACAGAATTTGGTAGTAACAGAGATTTTTGGGTCTGGCGTGTTACGGACACTACGAGTACAGTGATTGACCAAACAAACAGTGGTTCACTAACAATCGGACATGGTAACACAGTGTCTGATAACGCAGAAATCAATCCGGATGGTACAATTGCGAACAATTTGGAGGACTTTATCGGCAGTGCTGGTTTGGTTGCAGATCCGCAAAAGCAAGCGACTCTTTGGCTGGAAAAATATACCGGTCCCGGCGGCGGTTATACGACATTCCGTACCAACAATATTACGATGAATGGCGGTCGTATTGCTATGACGGGTATTGACGCACAAGGCAACATATCTCCAACTGTTGGCGATGATACCGCAAAAATTTATACCGCTACATACGGAATATACTTACAAGCACCTGACGCATATACAGGTACAGGTTACGGTGGTACGTTCGATATTGGCGACCAGCAGGAATACTCACTTCATCACGCATTATACGGTGACGGTAGTTTCACGAAAGCGGGTAACGGACTTTTGATTTTTGCGGATGCGGTCAGTTACACGTTGACAAATCCATCGTTTCCTTACGGTGATATTTTTGCGCATCAAGCGTGGCGACCAGATAGTGAAAACGATGTAGAGTTAATTGGCTATAGTTACAGTTCTGAAGATGGATACTCCTATAGTTATGGCGGAATCATTCAACGTTCTGACCCGCATCATCATTTAGGTTTGACGATTGTCAGCGGCGGAACGTTGCAGATGAGCCAGAATAACATACTGGCGATGGTTCGCACTTATGGTTTCTGCGAACCTGACGCTCCTGATCCGGGCGGAGATGAGCCGCATCCGGTAGGTGATTACTGGCACT
>JAITST010000288.1 GCA_031287585.1 Planctomycetaceae bacterium
CTAGAAATGTTCTCATCTGTGGCTCCTTCATAGAAAGGGTTGAGGAAAAATGTAAATCATTCACGAACAATGTGAATGTTCATACTCGCGATTGTATAGGACGTGAGAGACGGTGTCAATGAGGTGAGGGAAGCCTAACACGGTTGAAAATTGTAGAGACGTTATACGTAACGTTTATGACTCATTGCCCCCGTAGGGGGGTAAGGGATTCGCGTTGTTTCCTGACGACAAGCGTCGCTCGGTACGTTTAATAATCCACAACCAGCATTTTTGTTTACGATCACATCACGACACAAACAATCTAAACTCTAATCTCTAAAATTCTTCTGTCTCCTCCGTGCGCGTCAAAAATGTTATAATGTCTATCTATGACTTCATACATTTCTTACTTCACAAAAGTTACACTCGTTCTCGCGGCGGTTGGCGTTTGTTTTTCGCAGACGACTGAAACTGCGGTGTTGGAACGTTATTGGAACATTTTGCTCACCAACCCTCGTGACGGTACCGTGTTTGAACGGGTTTACTCGGATTACTCGCGGCAGGGTGAAGTTGCTCTTATGAGTTCACGTTGCCGTAAAATTATTGACGTGAATGACGATAAGACCGGTGCGGCGTTCGTTGTACTTGGTTTGATTGCGGTGAAAGACGGCGACCGACAAACCGCTTTGAACTCTTTTACGGCTGCGGAATCGTCTTTGCAAAACTACATCGTTCCGTTTTATCTTGCTGAACAACAGGTGTCGCTCGGTCGGTTTCGCGAGGCGGCAGATTCGTTGCAGCGTTCTGTTGAACGTAAACCTGCGGCTGCGGATTTGTCACGAATTTTGTTGTTGCAAGGTCGCGTTTACAAACGGCTCGGCGAACACGTTAAGGCGGCAGCGGTTTGGACAAAACTTGAAACCGAATTTCCCGACGACACTGATATGTTGTCGGAAATCGCGGAGTCGCTCGCAGCGAATGGCGACGACGCGGCGGCGTTAGAACGTTACAACCGTCTGCTGAAATTAACACGTGACAACGACGCGCGGTTGCGTTTCACTCTCGCAATCGCTGACATCAATAACCGTATCGGCAAGGCGAACGATGCGGTTGCGGTTCTCGAAAACCTGCTCTCGCAACTCGCGCCGGATAGTTGGATTCGCGACATTGTTAATAGCAAAATTGAGACGATACTTGACGGAGGAAACGATTCGGCAAAACTCGCCGCGTATTATCGTTCGCAACTTTCAAAACGTCCTAACGACGAAAACATTGTTTGCCGTTTGGCGGTCGCGTTGTCGAATAGCGGTGAACGTGAAGCCGCCCATATATTGCTTGTTGAGAGTTTGAAGAAGTCGCCGTCGTCTGTACCGTTACGTTTGGCGTTTATTGATTTGTTGACAATCGAAAATGATACCGCGTCACTTCAGCGTGAGTACGAATTATTGAACCAACACTCGCCGCGAAACGTTGATTACATAACACGTTGGGGCTTAACGGCGTTGGCGAATACCGCGAATGACGCGGAGACACGTAACGATAACGCAGCGAGGATTTGGCAAACGATTGTCGATAACTCACCGAACGACGCGGCAACGTTGGTATTGGTCGCGAACCTTTTCGCAAACGCGGAAATGAATGAAAACGCCGAGCGGCTTTACCGCCGCGCGGTTGAACTCAAAGACGGCGACTTCGGTTATCGTGAGCAACTGGCGTTGTTTTTGAACTCGGTCAACAAACGTGATGACGCACTGAAAACTTTGGAATCGGTGAACACAAACGATGCTGCAACGTTGCGTCAGTTGATTGTCACGTTAAACCAACTCGGTTTTTATGACGCGGCGATGAAACGATTGGATGCCGCGAGAAACGCCGCCGCGAACGATGTCCAGTGGAACTCGCTGCTCACGTTAGAACTCGAACTGTTACACAAGTTAGGCATTGTCGCTCAAACCGCCGACGAACTCCAAGTAAAATTTGAAGAGCAAACAAAGGGCGGTGCGAAAATTTTATCGCGTGAGTGGTTGCGCCTTGCGAAGTTGCAAAGCGAGGCGGGCAACGACGACGCGGCGTTGAATACAATTCAGCGTGCTTTGTTGATTGATAAGGACGACGTTTCGTTGTTACGTGAGCAGGCGGCGTTGTTGCAGCGGGCGAACAGAATCGGGGAGGCGTTGTCGGTCTATGCGCAACTCGCGGATTCTGTTGCACCGTCCCGTGCCGAAGATGTCAAAAATCTCGCGGCGTTGTACTACAACATAGGCGACTTCGACAACGCAATCGTGACCGCCAGGCAAGCCGTCGAATTTGGCAACAACACGAGCAACGTTCGGTTTTACGCGAATATGTTACACGATGTTGGACGTGTTGAAGATGCGATTGAGACGTTGCAAAAGTTTGTCAACGATAAAGCGGACGACGCGGAGGCAGCGTTCGATTTGGCGGCGATGTTTGCGAATGCCGGTAAAACTGAACATGCGATTGAAGTTCTTTGGCAACTTTACGGGCGAACAAAATCGTTGACGGACAAAATCAATGTCGCAACGATGCTTGCCGATTACGCGATGCAATCGCAGCAAATTGATGTCGTCATCGAATGTCTCAAACGCGAGTCGGCAAACGAACGCGGCGCGGCGTTTTGTCTCACACAAGTTTACATTTTGCTTGACGATTATCAGTCGGCACGGCAGACGCTGGAAAATTTAGCAGCTGGTACAGTGAATAATAGTACGAACCCAAACGGGCAAGACACGTTTTTGTTAAGTAAACTTTCGCGCGTCGCGGAGTTGCAAAACGACATCGCCGCAGCGATTCGGTATCAGGAAAAAGTTTGCGGCGTTCTAAATAACAACATTCCAACGAACGATTCACGCGAACGTGACGAAACGTTTGACAAAGCCGCCGAGACGCAACGTTTGGCGGTATTGCGAAATCCGAACGCGATTGTAACATTGCAAACCGATACCGTACAATCGAACACGATACCAACAACTTCGTCTGAACGCGGGCAATCACAAACAATGCCTAAATCTCAAATGCTCAACGAAAAGTTTAACGCGTTATTCGATAACGAAAACGTTGGCAGTTCGGTTGAACAAATTGACGCGGTTTCGTTATCGTCGCCGCGTGAGGAGCGTTTGCGTGATTGGTTCTTCGTAAACTTGGTATATGAAAGTTACGTTAGACGCGGAGTGAAAACCGTGAATGTTCAACTCAATGAGCGTGTAAAGTTAGCGATTGACCGATTGAAAACGTTGTATGCGAAAGACGGCGACCTTTTCGCGTTGTCGGCGGTGATGAAGTTTTATTCGCTTAACGACGATGCGGCGGCAGTTGATAAAAAACTTTTGTCAACCGCGACTGACCTTCGCGTAATTACGTCTATTGTCGATTCGATTAGTAACGATGGTTCGCAAGTTGACGACGAAACGATACGGAATTTGCTGCGGATTTTGCGGTTGCCAACGGTAAATAATCCGGCGGACGATGGCGGAATTGTACGCCGTTTGCAGGAGCGGATTGTGTTGTTGCTCGAACGAAACGGCAAACTCGATTCACTGATTAACGGGCTGGAAAATCAGTTATCGTCCGCACCGCAATCAATCGTGATAATGAACCAGTTACTCGATGTGTATGTACGAAGCAAGCGGACGGACGACGCGAAACGGGTACTGACAAAGATGTCGGCGGTAATCGGCGGTAACACGAAACAAATGATAATGTTTTCAAATCGGTTGTCGCAACTTGATATGAACGACGAAGCGGTCACGTGGCAACTGCGGATTTACGAACGTTCACCCGCTGCGTTCTTCGATAACTTTTGGCAAAACCAAAACGAGTTCCGTAAAACGAAACGTGTTGATGAACTTGTTGGCGCAATAAAAAAGTTCCCGACAAAAGTGTTACTGGACAACATCGGTATCATCAGCGCAATGGTATCGAACAATCTGGCAGACTTCGATTACCGCACGCAATTTGTCGCATTAGCGGAGTCGTTGTGGAACGACAAACGTTTCAATATTGAGGAGCAAAAAACGGTCAGACAACAACTGGTGAGGGCAGGACTATTCTCGTCAGCAAAAGAATTTTACCCGTTCGTTCACCAGTACGTTTTCGATATGTTGCGAAACGAAGGCAGCAACGAAAGTCCGCATAAAGTACAAATCTGGGCAGTTGACAAAGCAAGATCGTTCTCGCTAACGTTACTGGATATGATGACAGACGAAAAAGAATTGCAACAGGAAATAGCAACGTTGATAAAAGAATTTGAAAAAGTTCCGCCGGAACAACGCAACTGGCAACATTATGTTGACGTACAGGTTTTAGAAATTTTGCTGTTAATGAATGAAAACGAAACAAACCGTGCAATCGAAAAACTAGAACAGTTGCGAAATGAACAAAAAGCAACGCTAAATTTTTCTGCGGCAATACTGGGACAGGAATTATCGTACATTGATAACCCAAAAGCAAAAACGATAGCAGCCGAATACCTGACAGAAGCAATAGAAGCGTGTCAAAGAGAAAACACACAAGGTCACGCGATAGATTTTCTGCGAGCGAGGTTGACGGCGGTGAAACAATAATGACAGGGGATCTCTAAAAACTCTTTTTTAACGCGGAGGAGTATTTTTTTTGTAACTTATTCTATGTATAAATCATTACAAAAGATTTTCAAAATAAAATCTCTGCGTTTCTCTGCGAACTCTGCGGTTATAATTGTGGTTTTTAGAAATGCCCCTTCCAGTTTCCGAACAAATCCATTTAGCCGAACGTTAGCAAAATTCCCTATATTCACTAAAACCACTTTATCGCTAAAAATCAAAATAATCCTCACGACCGTACCTTATTCAGACGAAAATGTGAAGTGTGCGTTGCCAGCGAAAGGCAACTTTATGAAAACTTATTGTTTACTGGAACGATCAGATGCGAAATACAAACTTTTACGAACAAGTTTCCAACTCCGATACCAACAACGAATTACCGGAAACGTTTCAGCATGTCCAGACGAGCGGCAGAATCATTGCCAGTATGCCCGACCTGGACGAAAATTTTCCGAGTATTCCGTTGCCCGCTTCGTTGGCAAGTGCGATACCAAGTGCGACATCAAATGTCTCTCCGAGTGCACGAATTAACATATTACCTAATGAGTTGGCAGTGAATGAGTTGCCAACAGAATTACCAGTTGCACAGACGTTTAGCGATGTTCGTTTGAACTCGCCTTCTTCGTTCGGACAAAATGTTGCCTCGCAAAAGTTTTCACACGATTTTAAATTCCATTTGTCGAACATTTCATACAAAATCCGTTTTGCCGGAGTGTTGGGGTTGTTGTTCGTGTTTGGGGTGACGACGATAATTTTGAACGGTAAGAGCAGTACCAATAACGAGCCAACCGATAGTTCGACGGTGTACAAACCGGTCGAGCAAGCTCATAATGAAATCGCGTCGGTAAATCAAACAGTGGACGGCGAACAAAACAAAAACAATCGTCGCCAAAATATCCACAACGAATTTAGCAGCGAACAGTTCACCGACCACGCAACTGCGTCAACGCCTGATAGTGCGAACGCCGCGAGTACGGATAGTAATTCCGTCTGGAATCGCGAGCCGAGTTCCGAGTATAGCCCTTGGGACTACTCATCAACCGCGAATCAAAACGTTTATCCGAACGTTAATTCTAATGTGACTCACACGGCAAGTGTTGACGAACGTCCGGTGTTGACTCCCGCCGCACCGCTGGTTATTCCACCAGTAGCGAATAACGTGAATAACAATGTTGGTAACAACGGTAACAACCGCGCAGCCGGAATTGGTTTTGAAGATTTTGCATCGAACGAGTTGCCGGATAACGTGAACATTCAATACGGAATGAACAATGCCAATAACGTGAACCAACCGCAACAAGAAACGATGTTGCCGAACTATTCGTATTATGCGGCGAACGGTCAACCAAACGCAACCAATACGGCAGCAGCGATGCCGAACAATGGTCAGTATAACGATGTTCAATCGCAACAACTACCGCCAGCGAATCAATCTCATAACCAAGCCATTAATCAAGTTGCGAACGTTGTACCCAACGGTTATCAGACTCCGCGTTCAAACTCTGGAGTTCCGGTAGCGGAGGGGTTTTCAACTATTACGTCAACTGGTTATCCGAATCGTCAGCCGATTCAAACAATACCGTCCGTACAGACTCATTCGATGCACAATCCGGTTGCCGTTCCGAGCGTCGCGTATCAGGGTGGTTATAATGCGCCGACATATCCGCAACCGTACTATCATCAGTCGCAGCCGGTTCAGCAAAACAACTACCCGCCGCAGTATCAGGCGTATCAACAACAGTATGCGAATCAGTACAACCAGCCGCAGACACAATATCATCAACAACCGCCGCAACAATACCAGCAAACAATGTATCAGCAGCCGTATCAACATCGTGATACTCCGCGTATTGCACAGGTGCCGCCGGTTCAAACATCACCGCCGCAGGTATATGTTAATCCGCAATACAACGTGCCGGCGTACAACGTACCGGAAGGTGGAGCAGTGCCGCCGCCAACCAGCCGCGAGTTGTTTTAAGCATAAGCAGCGTACCTTGTACTTCGTGTAATCTACGCATACTCCGTCTGCCGAAGCCAACGGCAATATATTGTCCGTATTGCCGTTGGCTTCGGCAGACGCTTAAAACAAATTGAAAACAAAACAAACCAAATACGAACTCAAATGTACAACGATTATCAGGAAATATCCGACCTAACAACCTCCGGTACCGATATGTCGGGGATTCGCGGGTCGATTTTTGTTGACCCGATTTCGGGTTATGGTCACGTCTTGCCGCTCCCGTCGTACTTCGACTTGCCTGAACAAGAGCCGTTGCCGCACTTTGAGCCAAATTCGTTCTCGTTTTCGTTACCGAAAGAACAAGCACCGGAAATACCTGAATTCGGTTTGCCGGAAACAATAATTGAAGACGTTACGTACAATATTCCAACCGTTTCAAGTCTCTCAAACTTTTCTACCGTTGATGACATAACGCAGATAACGTATTCTCACAATGTCAACACCGCCAGTGAAACAACAACCGTAATAACAAACCAAGCCGTCCCTGCCGACCCGTTGTTATCCGCGCCGGTGAACGAGCCGCCCGACCTGCCCGTGTCTGAACTAATCAAACGTTATCAAGCGGTCAACGGTTTGCGTGCGAAGGAAAACCGTAAGGAGGCAAAAGACCAATTGATACGTTTGCTGACGGAGTTGGTATCGAGCGATACAGAGGAATGCCGTAACGTTTTGTCGAGCGGGAACACCGCGAAACCGACAACCGAATCAATCGAAATCCAGTTCACAAAACCAAGTGAACGTCCGCAAGTCTCAACAATTATACCGCCAATCGAATCGAAGCAACCCTTGCCGTTGGAACCATCTCAAACCTTCAATGAAATTTTCGCGTCACCGTTGGTAACACGAAAAACAAATATCGCCGCTCCCGAAAAAATCAAAGAAGCGGAACAGCATCCGGTTTTTACAACGACATCACAACATAGTGACACAACATCTTTCGTAAACAAGGAAGTACCAGTTGCAGAGGTTGTAACAACAAAAACGCAACATACCGAAAAAAGTCCTGTACAAGAAATTGTGAACATTCAAACAAATATGAATGTAACCACAACTGGAACAGAAATAGTCAATCCAATAAACCACATCCAACCGCCCGCGTCCAGTATCGTTCAAACAGAACTCGTAGCGTCAAAACCGTTGTATCCCGCGTTACAAAATTTTGAAGCCCCGTGGCCAAACATCTGCCAGTTGCTGCGTGATAAAGCCGCACGCCAGTTCAATGCCCTTGCGCGTTTGTTGAGTGAAGAAAAGCGTAACGCGGACACGGCAATCGTGGCGTTTTGCGGTTACGATTGCGGTCACGGCACAACAACTCTGCTGCTGGAAACGTCGCGTGAGTTGGTTGCTCACGGCAAACACGTGCTAATAATTGACGCTAATCTCGACAATCCCGCAATGCTGGAACAGTTCGGAGTGGCAGCCGAACAAGGGTGGGAACAACTGCTGACACCGGAGGTATTCGAGCAACACGAACCGCCGATACTTTACTTAACACCAGAGTCAATTGCGTTCCTACCGCTAAACCACAAAAACATTCCCGCCGCAAAATCGTTCCTAAAACAGTACGATGTAGCGGACGTAATTCGCTACTTCACAAACTGGTTTGACCACATCATAATTGACGCTGGCAATGTCGGTAAAAATAATCACAAAGAACTGATAACAAACTTGGAACGCTTTGGCACAGAAGCACTGTTACTCGTCCAAAATCCAAAATCAGAAACGAAAATCGACCACTATGCGGTACTGGAAAGTTTGAAACTAAAACCCAAACTACTGGGAATAGCGGAAAACTACGGCAGAACCGAACAGAAAGAAATGAAACGCGCGGCATAAAATCGTGCCGCTGATGATTTTGGAAAACCGGACTATACTGAATACGGTATAAATTTTCTTTGTGTATTTCTACGTTTCAACTACGGAGTCCGTTTCAATTCATAAACCCGCAGCAAACTTGGCGGCGGTGTAACAGGGTGCGGGCGGTCCCGATTGATGGGGAGTGTTTCCCATTTCATTACGTACCGAATATCAGAATCACTTCCGGCGGACGGTTTTCGGTCACGATAATCCCACGCGGACATTGATTTAATGTCTGGAAAATCGAGTTCAATTTTTCCGATTTCTCTGGGGTAACGAACCGGCGTGGGAGACTTGCCAAGCGGTTTGAGTGTTTTTTCGTCCAATAACCAGCGTCCGCCGCCTTCTTTGGTATGTCCGTAGTTTTGAACCAATTTTCCCATCTGAATTTCAATCGGACCGAATGAAACTTCGGTGACGATGGTGCCGCCGCCTTTGAACTCCCAACGATATTTCCAATCACTTGTTTGATAATATTTCCACACTCCGTTTTCCAGCCGGGCATTATAAATCTGATAATTTCCCGCCGCATCGTATTTGCCGTAGGAAATCACGACGCGGTTTTCAAGGTCGAAACCGATGCTCTGCGCCGGATTCAAAAGCCCCTCACCCGGTTTAGCGTGGTCAATGATTTCGCCGGTTTGCACGGTGATTGGTAACTTCATCGGTTCACCGCGGCTGTTTTCCCAGTGCCGCAAATCACGGCTTCGCATATAGGACAAATCGTGATTGGTACTGCAATCAGGTGTATCACGCCACATCCAGCAAATATGATAATATCCGTCCTGTCCAACGACGGGACCATAAAAATAAGCGTTCATTTTGTCTTGCCCGTCGAACATCGGCGTATCAAGCAAGCGGCTCCATGCCTTTTTATCGGGGTCATAAATGTTCCAAATTTGATTTCCGTTACCGCTTGAACCGTCGCGGTAGGTAAAGATAAATTCGTTATTCGGTCCTTCAAAAAACTGCGGGTAGGTACACTTTTTTTCATTTTCGCCAGTCATAGATGAAATTTGCGTGAGCGACAGAACATCAAGCGGTTTTTCGCTGCGAAAATAAATCAGCGGAACACAGTGCATGTTACCCGAAACGTGAAGACATTTATTCCTATCCAACGCCATTGTTACATAATTATGACTGTCCCACCCGATTTTGGTCGGGAGTTTTTTGAATGTCCAGGTCGTTTCGTCCAACTTTCGCTGAGCAACGGTCATATTTTGTTCCGCGTCATAAAACGCAGCGAACTGCTGTTCACCTTCCGTGAGCAACACAAAACCAGTCGGGTGTCCCGCCCAAACCGGCGCAACATCAATACGGCGCACCAACTCGTAGGAAACCTGACCCGAAGCCGGTAAAACCAGAGCCGACAAAATCAGACACAACAACACAAAACAATATGAAAATTTTTTCATTAAATATCTCCTTGCCATTCGCAGATGAGGTGTTATCAATACAAACATCAAAAAAAACGATGACGATCAATATTATAACTCCGTAGGAGTTTACTGTAAATATACCGAACACGATTGAAAATTGTTTTTGTCGTGATGCAGCCGTGACCAAACCTAATCTGGAAAAACGAAAGCGATACAACTTATCTATTAATGTTTTGATGAAACAAAAAACATTATTTTTACAAGAAACACCCCAGTAGCAATGAGGCTCCCCAACATAACCTCATTACCTTATTATTGCTCGCCCTAATTCTAAATAAGGTAATGAGGTTATGTTTATGGATGTAGGTTTGCGCGCGGCAACATCGCGGTTGGAAGTAAATTTCAACCGCGTCCGGTATCGTAAACGCTAACAACATATTTCACTTCTGATTCTTCGGAACTTTTATATCGAATGTATTTCCGGCAACCGGTACATCGCAAGTTAGCGGAGTGGATGCGTAGTCCGCGTATTTCGGGTCAATAAGCGAGTGTT
>JAITST010000309.1 GCA_031287585.1 Planctomycetaceae bacterium
CCGTCGGTTCTCAATGACGGTCGAATTATTTATACCCGCTGGGAGTACGTTGACAAACCAGCGTGTCCGATTCAATCGCTTTGGACAATTAACCCCGACGGCTCGAACTTGGCGGGCTATTTCAAGAACCGAATGAATGCCCCCGGAACATTTATGGATGCCAACGCCATTCCGAATTCGCAGAAGATTATGGCACTGGCAACCAATCATAACGGTTCGTGCGTTGGCGGAATCGTGCAAATCGACCAGAATTTCGGACCCAATGCCCAGGAAGGAGTATTGAATACCACGCCGGAAGTTGATGTTTTCAGGGCGGGCTGGCAATGGGGCAACGGTTTGTCCGGTCCGTATGAAAAACCATTTGCTCTCGACGAAAACACGTATCTTGTTACAAAATCCGGTGATGTTCAAGTCCGAACAACGGACGGTTCCAGCGCCACGCTGCTTGCCAAAAACAAGGAAACCGGCAACGGTTATTACAGCGTTCAGCCGGTTCGGGAATATCCTGTGCCGCCGGTTGTGAAATCGGGAACGGCGAATGATTCGCTTGCTCTTCCCGAAGACGGCAGAGTTTCCGGCAACTGGGCGGTCGTTACGATGCAGGATGTCTATAACGGTTTGGAGCCGACGGTCAAGCGGGGCGAGGTCAAGCGGATTGCCGTGATTCAGGAAATCGAAAAGCCAAGTCATTCGCCTTATGAATTTCCGAAAGAGAATACGCCTTACAAAAACCATCCGCTGCTTGAAAAGATGCCGCGTGTTTCGGCGGGTGCTTTCGGTTATCAGTTTCCGGTCGTGTCCTGCGGGGCGACTTATGCGCCGAAAAAGGTTTGGGGTTTTGCCGATGTCGCGCCGGACGGTTCGTCAACGTTCAAAGTGCCGAGCGAAGTACCGATTTATTTTATGGCGTTGGATGCCGAAGGTCGGGCGGTGCAACGGATGAGAACGTTCACACACCTGATGCCGGGCGAAGTGCAGGGTTGTATTGGCTGCCACGTTGACCGGAACACGCAAACGCCAAAGAGCAGCCGAATGACGGCAAAAACGCAGATACAAGAATTACAGCCGCCGAGTTGGGGCGTGAAGGGTTTTGCGTATCAGGAAATTGTTCAACCGGTTTTAGATAAACATTGTGTGAGTTGTCATAACGCAAAACAAAAGGACGGCAATCTTGATTTGTCCGGCGATTACACCGATTTTTTCAACGTTTCGTACGACCAGTTGGCGCGGAAAGGAACGCTCGGTGAACGAAATTGGCTTGTTCACAATATCCGTAGAGACAGCCGCGATGAAGGTGTCAGTCCTTACACGAATTGGATTTGGACGATTAACGGAGCGGAGTGGAACATCTTGGAAGTAACTCCGAAACGATGGGGCAGTCCGGTCAGTTTGCTTGCCGACTTGTTGCGAAATGGACACCCTGACAGCGGCGGCAAGAAGCGAATTGATGTCCCGCAGGCGGAGCGGGAAAAGGTTTATCTTTGGATTGACTTGAATGTGCCGTATTATCCGACGAGTGCGTCGAATCACAAGAATCAAATCGGTTCGCGCCGGATGTATCCTGCCGATTTGGATGCGGTGCTTCACGACGTTTCCGCGCGGCGTTGTGCGGAGTGTCATCTGCCGAATCCGCAGCAAGAACTTGGTTTTTCGGGAGAGCCTGGGGACCCGCTGTGCAATGTTCCGGTGCCGAAAGGAACGTTGCCGAGAGAGTTTTACACGAGGTTTATGAAACCGGAAAACAATGCGTTTTTGTTGGCTCCGCTTGCGAAAGCGGCGGGCGGCACGCAACGATGCGGCAAAGTTGTGTTTGAAACGAAAGACGACCCGGACTATCAAAAAATCCTTGACACGTTCAAGCCGGTGCAGCAACTTGTCAAAGAGCGTCCGCGCGAGGATATGCCGGAGTATGTCGAACCGCCGTGTAAAAATGAATAAACGTGAATAAACGTTTAGTCGAGCAGTTCCGCCGAGGTTATCGTAGCGGAGAGTAAACGCGAGCGGAAAACTGCGATTTCCGCTCGCGACTAAAAGTTTTCAACATTATTGCCTTATCGATACAAAGTAAAGTAATACTGCCCTTTCCCAATTTTTCATCCGGCGAGCAAAAGTATTATCACATCTTTCTTCGCATTGTTGGTAAGCATTTCATGGCGATTTGTTGTAATTTGGCGATTCGTCCCATGTCGTCGTCCATCAATTCCAGCAAGTCGAAGAGCCGTAAAAGCACAAATAAGCCCGGCAGCAATGTTCCTGGTGTTCATAGTAGGCGGTAACGTAATCTTCAACTATAGTACGAGTAACGAAAAATGCCATCACTAATGTAATATCATCTATACGTCAGGCACGGCAAGTGTGATTGGGATAAATCTAACGATTATTATATTCTTTTATCTAACCAGTATTGTGTATTGTTTTATTTATAGTGTGTCACTTTTAGATACACTTTCTAAGTCGATCAATGTCGTTACTCTAATAACTGTTACGTTGTAAGTCATTATTACAAAAAGAGATAAGTAATTAATTTAATCATTGGCACAGCGATTGCTTTTATGCAGTTATGACATCGATGTAAACTGTTACGAAACAAATTTTCAACCACCTTTATTAAAAGGAGACTTCCAATGAACACAATTAAGATTACCAGCATTGTTGCTTTGATGACCGTTGCCGCTTTTGCCTCTTACGCGAAGGCGGATACACTACACTATGATAAACAAGAAGGTATGTTACTTGACCATCGGTTTGAGTACTATGATAATATCACAGGACAAAATTCCTATTGGGAATATACGTCAGCGTTCAAGGCAAATAGCGACACGCTCGGTGATACATTCCGCTTGTTCTGTGTTGACCAGCATACTCATACATCGAGTACTTTTGACTCTAAATTTGGTCAAACTTATTACACAGACGCATTAAATTCAGAATCAATGACGCTGTACAACCAAACGCAAAAGGATGCGTTGAATTCACTGTTTTCGCACGTTTATTCAACAGTATTCGATACCAACGGCGATTATATCAACAAATCCAGTGTTGGTGCTTTTGTTTATCAGATGGCAGTTTGGGAAATCGTTCACGAACAGAGTGGAGTGTATGCAATTGACAGCGGAACGTTCGGTGTCAAATCCGCAAAGACCGGCTCGGCTGATGACATAGATTTTTACAACAGTGCTGTTGGTCTTGCAAACTCATGGTTTGACGCAATCGCTGGAAACGTTAATTGGGATTTGATTGGTTACGATACAGTTACCAATTACGACTTAACCATCTATGTTGCGGAAGGCGGCAAAGACATTAGCCAAACATTCATATCAGTAGTTAATACTGAAGATGCCGCAACACCGGAACCCGCTTCGATGTTAATTTTCGGATTAGGAATCGCCGGACTCGGACTTGCCCGCCGTAAGTTTGTCACGAAGTAAGTTTTTACTGTGAACAGGCATAACAAAAACGGAAGGTATAGAATTGATTTCTATGCCTTCCGTTTTTTTGTCTATAATGACGATACTATCACACGTTAAATTCCGGCATTCTACTTCTTCCTTAACACGAATACAACATCCTCCGATTGCTCGTCGAGGCGTGTTGGTTCATTGATGTCGAATTGGAACGTGAACGTTTCTTCGATTTGGAAACGATTTGTGGTTTCCAGTAGTGAAGTGAAATTTTGTAACGTGTAGTTTCGCATTGGGAAACTGTCGTGTAGTTCAAACTGTTTGTTTGGCGTTCTCACTGTTACGTTAAATTCTATGTCGTCAATGCGGGTTTTTAGATTCCGATTTGTTGTTGATAAGTTTGCAAACAGACGCAAAGAGCCGCGTTGTGCTGACCACGAGTCGTGGTCACATTCGGGTTTACACGTTGGTACTAAGTGAAACGCGAGGATATACAGCCCCGATTTTTTCAGACTATCAGCAACACTGTTTAGATGGCTCGCCGCTTGTTCGTCAGTTGTTAAATGACAAAAACTGCTGATAGTATTGAACGCGGCATCGGCTAGCGGTTTGTGACGATACGTTGTCATATCCGCGACAATTGCCGTTTCGGGAAAACCGTGTGAGCGGAGACGTTTGTTACAATACGCGACTGCTTGGGGATTGAGGTCAATACCGTGAATGTCGTAACCAAGTTTAGCAACGCGCCACAACAAACGCCCCGTACCACAAGCCGGCTCAAACAAACGTCGTACAGAACCGCTAGCGTAACGTTCAAAACAAGCAACCAAAAAATTCACCTCCAACGCGGAATTGGCAAAGTACAACGTGTCGTAATACTTCGGGTGATCGTAAATGCTGGCGGAGAATGTTTTCATCGATTGAAGTTTACTGTTTGGTTTATCGTCTCATCACGCCGCCCGCGTTCCGGTGCTTATGAATTGCTCTACCTGTGATTGCAGTAACTTTACCTCTTTTTCTAATTCTGCCCTTTCCGTGCGGCAACGGCGTACCAAATCATCAACCGAGATTTGGCGGCGTTCCAGTTCCAGTTCTTTATCACGGATTTTATCTTCCCGCTCTTCCAGTACACGTTCGCTTTGCATCGCCCACTTGTCCAGTTCTTCGCGGCGGCGTACCGTTTTTTCGTGTTCTTCCAATACCTGTTGACGTGCTGATGTTAGTTCGTTTTTCTGTATGTCGAGTTTACGAACCGCGTCGTTATACTGTTCCGCAAGACGACCTCTTATCCTTGTCAACGACTCTTTCAACTCTTCCGGCGCACTATCGCCCGCAAGCCGCAACCATAGTTCCTCCGTTGCTAAACGTATTTCCAACGTCTCACGGTGCATACGGCTTAACTCTTCACGCGAACGTTCGAGCGATAACCTCGTCTGCTCTACCTTCTTGTTCTGTGCCGTCAACTCGTTACGCTCCTCATCGAGCCGCTTCACCGACAACTCCTGCGTCTCACGGATTCTTGTCCGCTCCGACTCAATTGTTTGCTGCAACTGATAACGCTCACGAATCAGCCCCTCACGCATTCGCGTTACTTCCGCCTGCGCGTCCATCACTTCCTTCTCCATCTCTTGCAACTTTGTGTACTTTTGCGATTCGGCGGCTAAATGCTTCTCACGAATTTTGAGTTGCTCGTCAAACGATGTCTGCGTGATTTCGCGCTGATGAAGTTGTTTTTCGAGTTCGTTCAACATTTTCGTTCGTTCAACTAAACTTGTCTCACGCTCAATGAAGTTGTTTTCCTTTTCTTTACGTAAACTTTCAAACTCGTTCCACTGTCCTTCAAATGCGTTCCGGCGAGCGTTCCAATCGTTTTCCGCTTCAACCAAAATCTGCTCACGTGCTTTTATCTGCTCCTCACGGCGTTGCAACCGTGTTTCGTATTCAACCCGTTTCGCGGCTGCGTCCGATTCGATGTGTTCGACCCGATTCTGAAATGTCGTCTCGAGTTCAGATTTGTAATCTGCGGTACTGCGTTCGTTCTCCTCGACCTGCCGTGCGAAACGTTGTTCCAACTCGTCACGCTTCGACGCTAGAATACGTTCGCACAACGCTTGCTTTTCCTGACAGTCGCGTTCGTGTAACTTCAACTGCTTGTCCATCGCTTTCTTTTCCTCGTTGATACGAAGAATGAAATCGTTCTCAAGGTCGTCAC
>JAITST010000310.1 GCA_031287585.1 Planctomycetaceae bacterium
AATATGCCCGAAACCGCGCCGTGCAGCGTTACAGTCCAGAAAGACGGCGTTCCAGTGTCCGACGTTGACGTAACGCTTTACACCGCAGGCGGAAACGGCTCTATGATTATCAGAGGAAAAACGGATGGTGCGGGAGTTGCGAAGATTTCAACATCATGGGGAGAATATATCACTGACGGTGCCCCTATCGGCATTTGCAAGATTACGTTGGACAAGAATTTTGAAATGCCCAATCCGCCCAAAGTGATGGAAGATGAACCGTCGTGGTCGCCCGCCCAATGGGAAAAATATGAGCGGGACTACAACGCCGAACTAGACAAACGCCGCGTCATTCCCAAAAACCTGACAGATTCAACAACCACACCATTTGAAGTAGAAATTTCACCAAAGTCCGGCGGAAAAATCTATGGTTGACATTGGGAAATCTGTTAAGTAGAATGTGGGCGTGTAAAAATCCCCCGCCGCATCTTTACTCATTGTGTTTGGCGTGATATACTGTACCTGTTGCCGCTACCTGATGTTGGTTGCCGCTGGTTTGGTTTTGCCGGACTGCCGTCTTATTGAGGCAACGTTTTATGTCCACTGTTGAAAGGAAAATCCGATGACAAAGATGTATGAAGTTTATGTTTGTGAATTGTGCGGGAATGTAGTGGAAGTCGTTAAGCATGGCGGCGGGAAATTGGTTTGTTGCGGGCAGGCGATGACGCTTAAAACCGCAAATACCGTTGACGCGGCGAAGGAAAAGCATGTGCCTGTCATTTCAATCGACGGTAACAAAATTACCGTGACTGTCGGCAGCACTGCCCATCCTATGCAAGACGACCACTGGATTACGTGGATTGAAGTCATTGAAGGTGAACGTGTTAAACGTCAGTATCTCAAATCGGGCGACGAACCGAAGGCGACATTCTGTTACGATGGCGGAAAAGTTACCGCTCGCGAATACTGTAATAAACACGGGCTTTGGTCTGCGGATAAGTAGTTTCGTTGACTTATAAAAACCTTAAAAACAATTTAACCATGAGGACACGGAGGAGTTCTTACACGAACCACACGAACAATACAGAAGGATAGTTTTTATTTTAGATTTTGTAAAAACAATCTAAAATATAAAATCATAAATCTAAAATAACTTTCTTCTTTCGTGTGGTTTGTGTCAAAATATTACCCGTAGATTTGCTCGTGTCAACATCGCGGCTAGCGGAATCAATACTACGTAACTCCGTTACCGCTTCGTAACATAATCTGTCAACGTCTTAACGAGGAAATCAATTTCCTCAAACGTATTGTAGAACGCTAACGATGCCCGTACTGTACTTTCCAAACCGTAACGCCGCAAGATTGGTTGTGCGCAATGGTGACCGGCTCGTAACGCTATTCCTTCCGCCGCCAACGCTTTGTTTATATCCTCCGTTGAATGTTTGTCGTGAACAAACGATATTACTCCCGCACGTTCTCTTGGGTTGCCGACGATGCGCAAGCCGGGGATTGGTGTCAACAATTGACGTGTGTATTCTAACAAACGATGTTCGTACTGACGAATCGCTTCAATATTGATTGAACCGACATACTCTAACGCTGCTCCTAATCCTACCGCGTCGGCTATGTTTCCTGTTCCCGCCTCAAAACGACCGGGTGCTGGTTGATAGACCGTTTTCTCAAACGTCACGTCGGCAATCATTCCGCCGCCGCCCTGATACGGTCGCATCGCGTTGAGTAGTTCTTCTTTTCCGTACAGGACACCAATGCCCGTTGTTGCGAAAATCTTGTGTCCCGAAAAAACGAAGAAGTCAGTATCTAGCAACTGAACGTTCGTCGGTATATGCGAGACCGATTGCGCTCCGTCAATCAATGTTGCCGCACCGAATTGATGTGCGAGCCGAACGATGTCCTCAGCTGGTGTCACCGTTCCGATAGCGTTTGATACTTGCGTTACCGCAACGATTTTCACTTTACCGCTTTTCAACAGGTTCGTGTATTCGTTGAGCAACAGTTCGCCGTTAGAATCGACCGGAATGATTTTTATTACCGCACCGGTTTCCTGTGCCAGCAGTTGCCATGGAACGATGTTGGCATGATGTTCCAGATTGGAGATGAGAACCTCGTCGCCAGCGTGAACATTGTCACGTCCCCACGTCGCGGCAACCAGATTGATTGCCTCCGTCGTTCCACGCACGAAAACTACTTCGTTTACCGACGAAGCGTTCACGAACTTCCGCACGGTTTCACGCGAGTTTTCGTAAGCATCGGTTGACCGTGCAGCCAAGTCGTGCGCACCGCGATGGACGTTTGAGTTTTCGTGTTCGTAAAAGTACTTGAGCCGTTCGATAACCGCTGTCGGCTTTTGCGTCGTAGCACCGTTATCGAACCATACCAGTGGCTTACCGTGAACCATCTCCGAAAGAATCGGGAAATCACGGCGAATCGCAGTAACGTCGAAGTCACGTGTCGTCGCAACTTTCGGTTGAATGTAAGAATCGGGCGCGGGAACGCTAGTGCCGGATTTCGGCGGCTTGCTCAAGCCAGTCGTTTTCTCATAACCGGTATCGTACAACGTTTTTGAAATCTCACGCCATACTTGCTGCACGTCTTCGTCGTCGGAAGACTTAAAAGACTCCGCAAGAAGGTTCTGTGCAGGAAAAAAATCTGCCTCATAATTTTGAAGGGCAGCAGAAACAAGTTGGTCAATACTCATAGTAATAGGTGGGTTAGGTTCTAGGGTGGTTAAAATAATGTACGGTTAAAGTAAGATGTTCAGTAGGTCAGGAACATTTTTGCAACAATATGTTGTTCCCGCTTCTTGCAATTCCTGTTGACTTCGTTGTTTAACACAATCAGGTCGGAGCCGCAACCGTAACACCACGGAATCTAGCGTAATCTTACGATTGCCGCTCTGACATTTTACAACACGATTTCCCGCATTTCACTACTTCTCATACTTATAGTAGTTACCCACATCTACGTTTTCCAGCACGGCAACGGCATCGTCAGCGAGTATTGCGAGCGAGCAATACACCGACAAGAAGTACGACGCGATACCGCGTTTGTCAACGCCCATAAAACGTACAGCCAAGCCGCGTGTCGTTCCGCCGGGCAAGTTTGTCTGATGAAGACCGACCGCTCCGCGTTTTTGTTCACCGGTTCGGACTAGCAACACGTTTGTTTTGCCCGCTTTGCCTTTCGGATTTTTGAGACCGTCAACGAAAAGTTTGTCAGTCGGAACAATCGGAATACCACGCCACGTCAGGAACGCCGCGCCGTAGTAAGAGACAGTCGCTGGCGGAACACCGCGTCGGGTACATTCCCGACCGAACGCCGCAATCGCTCGCGGATGCGCAAGGAAGAACGTCGGCTCT